>JALOMK010000214.1 GCA_025455505.1 Bacteroidales bacterium | reverse complement strand
CTTTATCCCTTTCCTCCCTCCCAGTTAACTGAAAGTTTATACAGGTCGCCGTGGCTCAGGGCATCGGCATCGAGACGGATTTCCCAGTCTCCATTGCTGTTTACCTTCGTTAGGCTGAAGCCGGGACCTTCCTTCCATCCTGAGAAATCGCCTGTAAGAAATACCGAGGAAGCATTCGGCGCCCATTCCCTGAATACCCAGCCCTCCATGCTCCTGTGCAGCCCATAGTAATGATGACCGCAGGCAAAACCGGCAAGAGTGCCGCTGCCGGCAAGCTTCCTCTCTCTGCTGCAGGCCTTCTCATAACGGTTTATTATGATTTCCTTATACGGCTCCAGCCATGGATCGGCCTTATGGAATCCTTTGGTCTTCATGTGAAAAAATTAAGGGATAAGCCTTCATAAATGTACAAAAACAAAATCAATTGCTCTGCCATACCGGAGGCTTTGCTATTTTTGCAGCAGGAGGAACAGGAAATGAAGATTCATTACGGATATGAAGGGCTGAGTTTCAGATCACCGGTAGTTACACTGGGCATATTTGACGGAGTCCACCGTGGGCACCGATCTCTCCTGTCGACTCTGGCCGACAGGGCCCGTGAGGCTGGCGGTGAATCGGTTGTAATCACTTTCGATCCTCATCCCCGGCTTGTTCTTGAGGGAAGCAACTCCGGGGTCCTGCTTCTGACATCACCCGATGAAAAAACTGCGCTCATAGAGCAGACAGGCGCCGACAACCTTGTCATCATCGGGTTCAATGAAAGCTTCAGCACTATTGAGGCCTGTGATTTCCTGAAGGATATCCTTGCCGGCAAGATAGGGACGCGGCACCTCCTCCTGGGATACAACCACAGGTTCGGAAGAAAAGGCGAGGGTGATTTCACAACAGTGAATGAATGTGCCGAACCCCTCGGATTCATTGTTGAGCAGGTGCAGCAGTTTCACACCGAGGAAGGCATGATCAGCTCCTCTTCAATAAGGGAAGCACTCCTCTCGGGCAGCCTCGATTTGGCTAACAGGTGGCTTGGCTATAAATACAGGATTGGCGGCAGGGTTGTGGAAGGACGAAGGCTGGGAAGGGAAATAGGCTTTCCCACGGCTAACATAGAACCGGCTTTCAGGCACAAGCTTATCCCAAAAGACGGAGTTTATGCTGTTGAAGTTCTGCTTGAAGGGCATCGCTTTGCCGGCATGATGAGCATAGGCACGAATCCTACTGTAAATACCGACAACAGGCCAAGAAGCCTTGAAGTGTACATTTTTGATTTCGGCGGGGATATTTACGGTAAGGAGATTACAGTCAGCTTCAGCGCCAGGCTGAGGGATGAGATAAAATTCGAAAGTACGGCCCGGCTTGCAATGCAAATGAAGGAAGATATGCTTAAGGCGCTTGAACATTTTGCGCATAAATAATATTAATGTATTACCTTTGTGCTCTTAAAATCAGATAATAATGAATGTAATGACTGATACTGTTGATTATAAGGTGAAAGATATTTCACTTGCCGGATTCGGTAGGAAGGAAATCGAGATTGCCGAGAAGGAAATGCCCGGACTGCTTGCAATACGAAGAAAGTACTATGCTGAGCAGCCCCTGAAAGGAGCCCGGATAACCGGGTCGCTCCATATGACTATACAGACTGCCGTTCTTATCGAGACACTTGCAGAACTGGGTGCCGACGTGCGCTGGGCAAGCTGCAATATTTTCTCAACACAGGATCATGCCGCTGCTGCAATTGCGGCAAGGGGTATACCTGTTTTTGCATGGAAGGGTGAATCACTCGAGGAATACTGGTGGTGCACCTGGCAGGCTCTTTCTTTCCCCGGAGGAAAGGGGCCAAATCTTATAGTTGATGACGGAGGTGATGCCTCGCTTATGGTTCACCTTGGGTATAAGGCCGAGAAGGATCCTTCCGTACTCGACAAACAACCCGGAAGCAGGGAGGAGGCAATAGTGTATTCAACTCTTAAGCAGATACTTGCCAGTGACTCTCAGAAGTGGCACCGCACAGTAAGCGAACTGAAGGGGATATCTGAGGAAACAACCACAGGGGTTCACAGGCTTTACCAGATGATGGAGAACGGGGAACTGCTTGTTCCTGCAATTAACGTAAATGATTCAGTCACCAAGTCGAAGTTCGATAATCTCTACGGGTGCAGGGAATCACTTGCCGACGGCATAAAGAGGGCAACAGATGTAATGATTGCCGGTAAAGTTGTTGTTGTATGCGGTTATGGCGACGTGGGTAAAGGCTGTGCAAGGTCAATGAAATCCTATGGTGCAAGGGTCATTGTCACCGAGATCGATCCTATCTGCGCCCTGCAGGCGCTTATGGAGGGTTTTGAAGTTAAAACAGTAGAAGACTCTCTTGCAGAAGGCAATATTTTTGTGACAGCCACCGGAAACCGTGATATAATCACCGTGGAGCATATGGCAGCCATGAAGGACCAGTCGATAGTGTGCAATATAGGCCATTTCGATAATGAAATTCAGGTTGACAGGCTCAATTCTGCTCCCGGAGTGAAAATGATAAATATCAAACCTCAAGTTGATAAATATCAGTTTGCTGATGGCCATTCGATTTTCATGCTTGCCGAGGGAAGGCTTGTTAATCTTGGTTGTGCCACAGGTCATCCATCATTCGTGATGAGCAATTCCTTCAGCAACCAGACACTCGCACAGATTGACCTGTGGAAGAAGGAGTACAAGACAGGTGTTTACAGGCTGTCAAAGGAACTTGATGAAGAGGTGGCAAGGTTGCACCTTGACCAGCTTGGAGCAAGGCTCACGAAGCTTACAGATTCACAGGCAGAATATATTGGTGTTGCTGTTTCAGGTCCTTATAAACCGGATCATTACAGGTATTGATTCACAGCGATCAGTTATTCCAAACAGTGATATACCTCCCGTCGAAGGCTGTCCTGTAATTCTTCAGAGGGTATCTTCCGGGGCCCGATGCAGGTGTCCCTCCCGCGGCAAGCGCATAGCTTGTTGAGCATACCGGGCATATTGCCATCATAAAGTCTACATTCACCCTGGTGCTGGTCCCGCTTGATACCAGATCATGAGGGCAGGTGCGGTCGTAGGCATAAAATCCGTCGGGACCGGCATGGACTATTATACCGTTTCCATCGTAGCCTGAAGCCGGGGCCCCGATATTATTTGTTGAGTAACTTACATATGCCGATCCCCCAAGTCCGTTAAGATCAAGGAACAGCGGATCGTTCAGGTCAATAGTAAAATTGACGTACACGTCAGGGATAACATCATTTTTTTCATTCTCGCAGGCCTGGAACACCAGGAGTGCAAATGCAAGTGCCGCTAACCGGGGAAGAGTTTTTCTGAACTGCTGTTTCATGCCGTAAAGGTATATATACAGACTAAAACTAAACGCGTTGCGTTATATTTTATTATCATGTAACATCATGAAGCGGTCAATGTTCAAAGGCTTTTTCCTCCTGCTGATTATGTTAACTGTCTTCTCCGCGGCCAGTGATGCACAGTTTTTCAGGAGAAATGCTCCCAAAAAGGCAGAGAGAAGCCTCTTCAGGAAGAACTCGGTAAAAGGTATTAAGAAGGAAGCCAAAGTCAGGGAGCCAAGGAAAGTGACTAAGGCAAAAAGGGAGCAGGAGGAGCGGCAGGCAAAAATAAAGAAGGATTATGCCAGGGCGGTGGAGGACAAAAAGAAGAGAGTTGTTGAAATACAGTCGCCGGAAGTTCAGGAGAGGATGAAGCAGAACAAAAAAAATACAGACTTAAGCTACAGGGAAAGGAAGAAAAATAAAGCATCGGCGACAAGGAAGGGCCGACGCAAGTACTGACAGGCTTGTTTCTCATTTAAACATCTGTAAAGCACCATCTCCCATAAGAAAAATTTGTAATTATCTGAAATATTAAATATATTTGTTCAGAAGAGTTCCGGAATCCCCGGGATTCTTCTGTTTTTTTAACCATAAGAGAGAAGGATATGTCCGACCTGGTATATGTAACAGAAGAGGGGCTGCGCAGGCTGAAGGATGAGCTCGAACAACTCAGGAATGTAGACAGGCCAGCTATTTCGAGGCAGATAGCTGATGCAAGGGATAAGGGCGACCTTTCGGAGAATGCTGAATATGCTGCCGCAAAGGAGGCCCAGGGAATGCTTGAGATGAAAATATCAAAGCTCGAGGATGTAATTGCACGTTCACGTGTTATTGACGAATCAAAGATTGATGCATCATCGATAAGGATACTTCATAAGGTGAAGATCAGGAACAAATCGAACAATGCAGAGATGGAATACCAGCTTGTGCCTGAAAGCGAGGCAAACCTGAAATTGGGCAAGCTTGCCGTGAGCTCCCCGATTGCCCAGGGACTTATTGGTAAAAAGGTAGGGGATGTTGTCCAGATAAAAGTTCCCTCGGGGGTGATTCCTTTCGAGGTGATTGCAATAACAGTGTGATCTGTATAATAATATTGACATGGCATCAATATTTTCAAGGATAATCAACGGGGAAATTCCCTGCCACAAGGTGGCGGAGGATGACAGGTTTCTCGCTTTTCTCGACATTAACCCGCTTAAGCAGGGCCACACTCTTGTTGTTCCCCGCCAGGAGACTGATTATCTTTTTGATCTTGAAGACGAGCTGCTTTCCGCAATGATTGTTTTTTCGAAGCGGGTGGCAGTGGCAATCAGGAAGGCCTATCCCTGCAACAGGGTTGCGGTGATTGTGCTCG
>JALOMK010000213.1 GCA_025455505.1 Bacteroidales bacterium | reverse complement strand
CTTACCTGGATCCTGAACCTGTAGGCTTTCAGTGCTCCGGGGATGCCCTGTATTGTATCTGAACCAGCGGGTGCATTTTTAGCCTCCTCCTCTGTAAGAAGGAAAGGACGAATGGCTGCGTGAGGGCATACGTATGAGCACTGGTTGCACTGTATGCATTCATTTGGCTGCCATTCTGGGACGTTGACTGCAATACCCCTCTTTTCGTACTGTGAGGTTCCTGCCGGGAAGGTACCGTCTTCCCTTCCAAGGAAGGCGCTAACAGGAAGTTCATCGCCCTTAAGGCTGTTGATGGGTTCCATCACCTCCTTGATGAAAGCGGGAACATTCCTTGTGTCGGTTTTTTTCTCAACCTTTATGGTTGCCCATTCTTCAGGTATCTCAATTTTTATGACCTCGCTGCCCTTGTCTATTGCGGCATAGTTCATGTTTACAACATCCTCGCCCTTGCGGCCGTAGGTCTTGTATATTGCCTTCTTCATCTCGCTTTCAGCCTTATCGTAAGGGATAACGTTTGCAACTTTGAAGAATGCGGCCTGCATTATTGTATTTGTGCGTGTACCCAGACCGAGTTCCTCTGCAATCTGGGTGGCATTGATTACGTAAAAATTGATCTTGTTCTCCGCCATGTATTTTTTCATGTGGTCGGGAAGCCTGTTTTTCGTCTCCTCAACATCCCATATTGAATTAAGGAGGAAGGTACCTTTCCTGACAAGACCCTTTAGCATGTCGTATTTGTCAAGATAAGACGGCACATGGCATGCAACGAAATCAGGTGAATTTACAAGGTAGGGTGAGCGTATGGGCTTATCGCCGAAGCGGAGATGAGATGTTGTGATTCCTCCCGATTTTTTAGAGTCATAGGCAAAATATGCCTGGCAGTACTTGTCAGTTGTATCACCAATGATTTTGATAGAGTTCTTGTTTGCACCTACAGTGCCGTCTGATCCCAGTCCGTAGAATTTTGCGGCATAGGTCCCGGTGCAGCACACATTGATGTCGGGCAGAACAGGAAGTGAAGTGAATGTGACATCGTCTACTATACCAACCGTAAAGTGATTTTTGGGTTGTTTCAGTTTCATATTCTCAAAGACCGACATCATCATTGCAGGTGTTGTGTCCTTCGAGCTGAGGCCATAACGTCCGCCAATAATGAGAGGTTTCATGTCAGTATCGTAGAAGATGCTCCTGATATCCAGGTAGAGTGGTTCTCCGTCTGCCCCGGGCTCCTTGGTCCTGTCGAGAACTGTAATTTTCTTTACGTTTTTCGGAAGTACGTCGAAGAAATATTTTGCTGAGAACGGCCTGTAGAGATGACAGGTGATAAGACCAATTTTTTCTCCTTTTTCTGCGAGGTAATCGATAGTTTCCTTTATAGTTTCCGTAACGGAACCCATTGCCACAATAATGTTCTCGGCATCAGGTGATCCGTAGTAAGTGAATGGTTTGTATTCCCTGCCAGTGAGCTTGTTTATTTCCTGCATGTATTCATTGACGAGATCAGGAATCGGCTCGTAAAATTTGTTAATTGCCTCTTTCGCCTGGAAGAAGATATCTGGATTCTGGGCAGTACCTCGTGTAACGGGGTGTTCAGGGTTCAGGGCGTTGTTGCGGAATGTCTCGAGTGCTTTCCAGTCGACAAGTTTTTTCAGATCCTCCATCTCGAGGTATTCAATCTTCTGAACTTCGGCTGAAGAGCGGAAGCCGTCAAAGAAATGCATGAAGGGGATTCTTGATTTTATTGCGGCCAGATGTGCTATACCGGCGAGATCCATGATTTCCTGTACGCTTCCCGATGCAAGCATCGCGAAGCCTGTCTGGCGCGTTGCGTAAATGTCGCTGTGGTCACCGAATATTGAAAGAGCGTGTGCAGCTACAGTCCTTGCACTCACGTGAAAGACTCCGGGAAGAAGTTCACCGGCTATCTTGTACATGTTGGGTATCATAAGCAGAAGCCCCTGTGAAGCAGTGAATGTTGTACAGAGAGCGCCAGCCTGGAGAGCCCCGTGAAGAGCGCCGGCAGCACCTGCTTCCGACTGCATCTCCACTACCTTTACCTCCTCTCCGAACATGTTCTTAAGGCCGTTTGCAGCCCATTCGTCGACATATTCAGCCATTGTGGAGGATGGAGTGATGGGGTAAATACAGGCAACTTCGCTAAACATATATGCTACATGTGAAGCGGCCTGGTTGCCGTCGCATGTCATAAACTTTTTTGTTCTCATCATTAAAAAATATTTGATTTATTAGTAAGATTTTTTCGAAGCCAGTGCAAAAATAAAAAAAAATAGATTTGATCAGCCACCATTCATTGAAATCAGGAACTCCTCATTTGACTTGCTTTGAAGTATCCTGTCACGCAGGAATTCCATGGCTTCAACAGAGTTCATATCGGCAAGGAAATTCCTGAGCACCCATATCTTCTGAAGGATATTCTTGTTCAGCAGAAGATCTTCTCTCCTTGTGCTTGAGGCCGGGATGTCGATAGACGGGAAGATTCTCCTGTTCGATAGCTTTCTGTCGAGCTGCAGTTCCATGTTGCCGGTGCCCTTGAATTCCTCGAAAATTACATCGTCCATCTTTGATCCTGTGTCGGTGAGAGCGGTTGCAAGTATTGTGAGAGAGCCGCCGTTCTCGATATTGCGTGCCGCACCGAAGAACCTTTTCGGTTTATGAAGGGCATTCGAGTCGACGCCACCCGAAAGAACCTTGCCTGATGCCGGAGCTGTGGTATTGAAAGCCCTGGCAAGCCTTGTTATCGAGTCGAGGAGTATCACTACGTCATGACCGCATTCCACAAGCCTCTTTGCCTTTTCAAGCACTATGTTTGCAACCCTGCAGTGTCTTTCGGCAGGTTCGTCGAAAGTTGAGGCGATAACTTCGGCTTTTACATTGCGTGCCATGTCTGTTACTTCTTCTGGTCTTTCGTCAATCAGGAGTATCATCAGGTAGGCCTCGGGATGGTACCGGGCTATTGCGTTTGCTATCTCCTGGAGCAGTACAGTCTTTCCTGTCTTGGGTTGTGCAACTATCAATCCCCTCTGTCCTTTTCCTATAGGAGTAAACATGTCAATTATCCTCACTGAAAGAGAACCCTCGCCGGGAGTGCAGAGCGTGAATTTCTCGTCGGGAAACAGGGGCGTAAGAAAGTCGAAAGGGACCCTGTCCCTTATAAAGTCAGGACTTCTGCCGTTGATCTCGTCTACTTTAATTAGCGGGAAGTATTTTTCTCCCTCTTTCGGAGGCCTGATTGATCCTTTGATTGTATCGCCTGTCTTGAGCCCGAAGAGCTTTATCTGCGACTGCGAAACGTAGATGTCGTCGGGTGAGTTGAGGTAGTTGTAGTCGGCCGACCTGAGGAAGCCATAGCCATCGGGCATAATTTCAAGTACGCCCGTATTATATACAATGCCTTCGAAATCGAAAGGCTTCTCCTTCTTCTCTTCCCTGGTTGTTACAGGTTCGGGGATGAAATCATCCTTTACAGGAGGATCTACAATGATGTCGCCGTAATATATTTCCCCGACAGGTTTGGCTTCCTCAAAAACCACATCAGCCGCAGGAAACGGGAGAGTGCTTTCGATGATGGGTTCGGCTGGATTTTCTGTGAAGGCACGGTTCTCCTTTTCACGGTTGTCACGTGAAAATTTCTCCCTTTGTCCGCGGTCATCCCTTCTCTGATCATTCTTCCAGCGCTGGGGCCTCCTCTCGTTATTATCCCTGTCAAAGCTTTTAGCCGGCTCTTTTCTTCCGCTGGATCCTTCAGGTCTTTCCTGTCTTTCCTGTCTTGCAGGTCTTGCAGGTCCTTCAGGTCGTGCAGGTCTTTCATTTCTTGCAGGTCCTGCTGGTCTTTCAGTCTGTTCAGTGCCTTCGACCGGCCTTTCAGGCTCTGGCTGTTCTGCCGGGAGGGACTCAGCCCTTTTTTGTCCGTCGGGCGAAACGGAAATAACAGATTCTGCTTCTTTTTTCAGGACAGGAGCCTGTGTCCTGGGCCTCCTGCCCCTCCTGGAACGGAAGTCATTATCGCGCTGCTGGCCCTGACCTTCCTGTGAAGGCCTCGGGGAAGCAGGCTGTATGTTCTTCTTCGATTCAGTGGCGTCAATGGCCTGCTGATCAAGTATTTTGTAAATCAGGTCCTGCTTTTTAAGGTTCTCTGATTTTTGGATGTTAAGTGCCTTGGCAATATCCTTCAGCTCGGGAAGGAGTTTCTTACTTAACTCAAGAATGTCGTACATGTTAAAATGTTGTTGTGAAAAATGAATTTAAGAAATCAGAATTTTGTTGGAAAACAGCTTCCGGGAAACAGGATGAGCCTGCTGGGAAAAACGCTGCAATTATAATCAAAATTGTATCAAAAAATACTGACAATCGTCATTTTACATATAACGACATATATCAAACCAATTAATAATTTGATATTCAGGATGAAATAATACATGTGCAATATAGTAAAAAAACTGAAATCCAACAAAATAATCCGATAATTATATTGTTTAGTATTATTTTTTTATTAAAATTGTAGACATTGCCTTACTATCCTATACTAACTAATACGTGTTAAACCGTGCGTCAGCTAAAGATTACGAAGCAGGTTACTAACCGCGACACCCCTTCGCTCGACAAATATCTTCAGGAGATAGGGCGTGTTGACCTCATTACGCCGGAGGAGGAGGTTACCCTTGCAAGAAGGATAAAGGCCGGCGACGCAGAAGCCCTTAA
>JALOMK010000018.1 GCA_025455505.1 Bacteroidales bacterium | reverse complement strand
CATCAGCCTGCATTGCTGGCAGACTGATGATGTGGGAGGTTTCGAGAAGGCAGGGGCCGAACTGGGGGGAGGAGGAATTCAGGTGACAGGGAATTTCCCGGGGAAGGCAAAAACGATCGGACAAATGCGGGACGACCTTGATAAAGTCATGGCCTTGCTGCCCGGGAAACAAAGACTGAACCTTCATGCAATATACGGCGAATTCGGTGGAAAAGTTGTCGACCGTGACAAAATTGAAGTCAGGCACTTCCAGGGCTGGATCGACTGGGCAAAGGAGCGAAAGATGGCACTTGATTTCAACTGCACCTGCTTCTCACACCCCCTTGCAGATGACGGGTTTACACTTTCAAGCAAAAATGAAAAAATCAGGAAGTTCTGGGTTGAGCACACACGCCGATGCAGGAAGATAGCTGCTGAAATGGGCAAACAGCTTGGTACCCCCTCGGTGCATAATATCTGGATTCCTGATGGATCAAAGGATACCCCGGTCGACAGGAATACACTCAGAAAGCAGCTTAAGAAATCCCTCGATGAGATTTTCGAGGTTAAATATCCTGCCAAATATTTAAAGGACTCTGTCGAAAGCAAGCTTTTCGGCATTGGTTCAGAGTCAATGGTCGTGGGATCGCACGATTTCTACATGGGTTACGCTATCAGGAACAACATAATGATCACCCTCGACAACGGTCATTTCCACCCTACAGAACAGGTAGGTGACAAAATCTCCTCAGCTTTGAATTTTGTTGACCAGATCCTTCTCCACCTCACAAGGGGAGTAAGGTGGGACAGCGACCATGTTCTGACACTCAACGATGAGCTCCTTCTGATAGCCCAGGAAATTGTCAGGTGCAAGGCTCTTGGAAGGGTGAACATCGGACTCGACTTTTTCGATGCAAGCCTTAACAGGATAGGGGCCTATGTAATCGGAACCCGTTCGGCCCAGCTGGCCTTCCTTTATGCCCTTCTCGAACCCTTTAAGACCCTTGTCAGCTTCGAAAACAAAGGCAGAAACTTTGAAAGGCTTGCTTATCTTGAGCTTCTGAAAACAAAGCCCTTTGGTGCAGTATGGGATTATTACTGCCTCCGGAGCGGAGTGCCTGTTGGAGAAGATTACATCGAGGAGATACTCAAATATGAGAAAGAGGTTCTGACTAAACGATGACAAAATGAGGGAAAAGGTAATTGCAGTTTTTGATGTCGGAAAAACAAACAAAAAACTCATACTTTTCAATTCAGACCTCAGGATAATATCCGAATCGGAGGCAAGATTCCCTGAGGTCACTGACGAAGAAGGCTTTGAATGTGATGATATTGATCGCATCGAAAACTGGATCAGGGAATCAGTTGGCATTCTTGCGATGTCGGAAAAATACGACCTGCAGGCAGTGAATTTCACAACTTACGGAGCCACTGTTGTTTATCTCGATGAGGCAGGGAAGAGGATAGGACCTGTTTATAACTATCTCAAACCGATGGATGAAAGGATAGCTGAAAGCCTATATAAGAGAAATGGCGGAAGGGATGAATTCTGCAGGCTCACGGCCTCTCCGGCCCTGGGAATGCTCAATTCCGGGCTTCAGCCTCTCTGGCTAAGGAAAGAAAAGCCTGAGGTTTTTGCACGTGTCAGGCATATTCTCCATTTCCCGCAATACCTTTCCTATCTACTCACCGGAAAGATCTATTCCGAACACACTTCGATAGGTTGTCATACAGCTTTATGGGACTTTGACAACATGTGCTATCATCCGTGGACAGCAGGACTTGGTATTGAACTTCCTCCCCCTTCGCCGGTGACGGTCTCAGAGACTGTTACAATAGGAGGAAAGGAGATCAGGGTCGGGATCGGAATACATGACAGCTCTGCATCCCTTGCACCTTATTTCAAACCCGGAAGCGGCAAATTCCTCCTGCTGTCAACAGGGACCTGGCTTATTTCAATGAATCCCTTCAACCCCGAACACCTTACTGCAAAACAGCTCGATAATGACTGTCTTTGTTACCTGAGCATAAACGGCAAGCCCGTCAAGTCATCGAGACTGTTTCTCGGCAATATGCACGATACCGGTTCAAGGATGATAAGCTCTCATTTCGCGATTCCTGAGGACTTCTACAGGAAGATCAGTCCCGACTGGAAGCTATTTAACCAGATGCGCAGCAAATACAGTGGAAAGTCAGTGTTCATGAAGCCCTCGCCTGACTCCAGGACTTTCCGTGACAAAGTTGATATGTATGAATTCCCATCATATGAGGAAGCATACCACCAGCTGATGAACGAACTTGGCAATCTTACAATCGAGGCTGTCAGATACATAATTCCTGAGGTTGATGAATCCGAGATCATTTATGTAACAGGCGGCTTCTCAAAGAACAGGCTATTCCTGAATACAATCAGGGATGCTTTCCCGGAAAAATCACTGTATACCTCCGATATTTCGAATGGCTCAGCCCTTGGTGCAGCAATCACTGTGGAAGGAAACGTTCCGGCGCTAAACCTGGGCCTGACCGAATGCAGGATATGACCTGAAAACACTGAAACTTATGCATAAAAGCAGAATTGAGGAGGCGGCGGCAAATATTAAACCAATAATGCTGCCCGATATTTCGGCTGTCAGGTTTATGAACAGGACACGGAAGATATACTATTCTCGAAATAAACAATACCCGTATTCTTCCCTACAGTACCTTATACTACGATACTTCAGACTATCTCCTGTTTTACCAGCATATCCGAAATAAGGCACTCAGGTACAAGCTTCGATACCGTAAATACGTTTCTTCAGGTGATGCTTTCCTTGAGATCAAGAGGAAAACACTCAATAACAGGACTGCTAAGCTAAGAATTCCCACTCTGGCAATTCCTGAATCCTTCGACAGGGAGGCACTGGATTTCATGGCCAGGAATTTTCCCTACCCGCCAGAGGATTTCTCTCCTTCACTCACAAACAGCTTCTCCAGGATAACAATTGCAGGTATCGAAACTTCAGAGAGAATAACAATTGATTATGATATAAGCTTTGCCGACCCCCGCAACGGCACTTCAGGTAAAATGGAATATCTCTCTGTTGTAGAGCTCAAGAGAGAGGGACTGGCTGGCGAATCGCCGGTTCACATGTTATTAAGGAACCTCGGATCGTACCAGACCGGGTTCAGCAAATATGTGATGGGTCTGGCATTCCTTAATGAAAGATTCCGCAAGAATGCAGTCAGACTTAAGTTTATCAAGCTTAAAAAAATAGAAAATGTACAAGCTGATTAAAGGGTACAGTATCGCGGCAGGCATGAAATAATATCATTCCATCCTGAGGCTGCTGGCAAGAGACCCTGCAGTTATATTCCTGGTGGAGAAATAAAGCGCCGATGTTCCGGCTGCAACTATTCCGGCAATCATAAGTACAAGCAATTTCCATGGCATGTCAGGGTTGCCGCTTACAGAGGGATATGTCGATACTGCGGCAGAAATTACACCTGTCAGGATTCCGGCCGCAAGCAGCAATGACTGTTCCCTGAGAATCATTCCCCTTATGCGGGCTGGAGTGAAACCGCCTGCCATCAGAAGGGCAAATTCGCGCTTTCTCCGTGCATATGTTCTCAAAAGGATGAAACCCAGCCCGGCAACACCTGTAATCATTCCAAATGCTCCGAAAACAGTGAAAACAGAAAGATAAGTATTGGTTACCTGGTAGAACGATTCAAGCCGCGATGCAGTTGTCTCAAGCCTTAAGCCGGAATTTTCAAGCCGGGCTATAAGGATTTCAGAATATGTGTCCAGCTTCGAAGGATCTCCGCCGGCCAGGAATACCGAGTACCCGGCGACGGAAGGAAAATATCTTGTGAAATTGGCCAGGCCTATCAAAAGATGCCCCTGGAATACAGATGACTCCAATCCGCCTGCCAGGACTATCTTCAGAGGCCTGCCGTTTTCTGCCCTGATGACTATAGTGTCACCGATAGCCAGCTGCAGTCCCCACTGAATAACAGTCTGATCGGCTATTCCGTAAATAACATCTCCATCAGGCGGATATTCCAGATAAAGCCAGGGATTGTCAGGATTTTTCTCCTTTAGGCTTTTTGCAAATGAAAATGAACCTCTTTCGGCAAACACGGCAGGGTCGAGCCCCAGGAGGGGAGGCGCTGTGATATGGTTCAGGTTCAGGCAGCTTGCATCATTTCCCGCGAGCTTTTTTGCCTGGACGAAACTAAGGTCGGCTATTTCCTTTTCATCAAGGCCCATACTTCTGCGGTCTTGCTCCGAGTTCATGTCTCCTGAAAGTGGAAGTGAAGTCTCTCCCCAGAGAAGATAAGCTCCTGCTCCTCCGCCTTTGCTTTGCATACTGTCGGAGAAGCTCATCCTGTTGGCACCAGTGATGAAAACGGCAAAGATGCCAGCAGCAATAAACAATACAGGTGCAGCTGCCTGGTAGGGATGAAATGAATAATACGATCCTGACAGGGAAGGCAAATCCCCTGATTTCCTGCCATTAGCCATATACTTAACAGACAGAAGCACGAGGCTCCCGAAAAATAATCCCCCTGAAACAAAAGCAAGCACAGTCTCAGCTTCCTCAAAAACAAATGACAGCAACAGAGTGCCTGCTGCGAAAAGCGAAAGAAGCAGGGGGATCAGTATCTTAATTTTTTTCCTCTTCCCGAGACTAAGTTCTTTATCATTATGCGAAACAAGTCCGGTGAACCTTCTGATATGCAATTGCATAAGCAGAAAAACAACCAGGAAGGAAATTATCATCCCGCCCAAAAGGGCAGACATGCTTATATGAGGCTCAAGGGTGTTAACCTGAACGGCGCCTCTCCATACATTATTGAGAGCCCAGATTATCGCAATGTTCACAAGGTACCCTGCAGCGGCACCGGCAGCACTTCCTGCCGCCGCCACAATCAAGGCCTCAGACAAAAAGACCTTATGAGTCAGCCTGCGTGTAAAGCCGAGCGAAATAAATACCCTGAGCTGATCCTTCTTTGAATCAAAATATGTTGAAACTGACAGGTAGAGCAGTATAAGGGCTGAAAGGATCATAAAAAAACCCAGGCTCAGAAATAATGTACTGAAATCCACGCCCTGCTCAGCAGCCCTTACCGATTCCTCCAGAATATTCTGCAGCCTGAGACCGGCAACTGACGGGTCAATAGAGCCGGCAAGCTTATTTTCAACCTCAATCGCTGAATAGCCGGGCGGGATGCGCAGTGCTGTAGCAGGCCCGAAGTTATTGCCCCACAAAGCGGCACCTGTGGCATAGTCCATGAATACCTTTGGAGTGCCGCCATGCATATTCCAGTATTCCTCATCCTTGTCGCGGATACTGCCCAGGTCAACCGGTACACCGGCATCCCAGCGCGAACAGGATTCACTTCCGGCAATTCCGGGGAATTCAGGCATCAGAAGACTGTCGGCATATATTCCAGCCATTTCAGCCACTTTTATAACCCTGAACTTTCTTGTCCTTGTTACAAGTGAATTAAGCGAGTCGGGAGAATACCAGGAAATCTCAAGTGAATCACCTTCCTTTGCTCCTGTATCATCCGACAGCCAGTTGTTTATTACGAGCCCTTCGCCGTTTTCAACAGGATTCATCTCAGAAGGCAGCGCTGCGGCAAATGAGTATGGTGTCATCATCCCCTTTCCTGAAACGATACTGTTCAGCAGGTAGGTAATAAGAGGCCTTGCAGCGGGCAGTTCTCCCTTAATGGCGCCTATCATTGCTTCATCCAGGAATATCCTGTCAGAGATAATCTCGGTTTCACCAGTTTTCACGGTGCTTCTTATCCTGAGTCCAATGTCGGAAGGCCTCATGGATCTTTTAAGGGCTGAATGCAGAGAATCAGCCGGTCCTGCTTCTTTACCCGCAATAAGAATACGGTTTGCACGTGAGGGATTAATGCCGCTTCCATCAAGATCATATCTGCTGATGAATATGTTATCAGGTACAAGCTGGCTGATTGAAAGTGAGAAATTTCCGGCCCTTGCTTCATCGAGTACCACTCCGATTCTTCTGACAAAAGATATACCCGTTTCCTTTTCAGGAGCGAAAGGAGCATCTGCCGGAATATCTGAGAGTGAAGGAATACGTATTATTACCTCATCTCCCTCTTTCACTCCAAGCCGGGCGGCAAGTTTTGCGTTGATAGCTACAGAACCGTTCCCGACAGCTGTTCCCTCTATTCCGTGGAAACTGAAAAATGAGCTGTCAACAATATATACGCTTGCATCCGGGACAAGTACCTGGGTTGTCATTGACTGGCATGAGCCAGTGGATTCAAGCAAGGAAGTTGTGGCTGAGAGGATAAGCTTGCCAAGTCTCTGCTCCAGCTCCGGGTTGAAGTATCTTAAGCCTGAAGTGACCACGATGCCTGTATTTCCTAACCTTGACGAGGAAATTGATTTGAGGCTGTTCCTCACTGAACTGCCTGTCAGAAGTGATCCGGTTATAACAGCGGAAAGCACTGCAATTATAATCACCTGGTAAACAACACTTTTCCTGTACCAGGCAAAGGATTTCGAGGCAATATGGGCTGGAGTCGGGATCATGCCATGTCATTCCTGTTAGCAGAAAGCCGTCCCTCAAACAGATTCAAAGTCCGTCCCATCTTGCCGGCAAGCGAGGCTGAGTGTGTGGAAAGGATTATTGTTACGCCCTCAAGCCTGTTTAGTTCAGAAAGAAGGTCGCCCATCAGCGCAGAATTACCTGCATCGAGCGATCCTGTTGGTTCATCCGCCAGGATCAGTGAGGGTTTGTTAACCAGGGCCCGGACAAGGGCTGTTCTTTGTGCCTCCCCTCCTGATATCCTCGAGGGGAGTTTATCTGAAAGAGAGTGTATCCCGGTTCTTTTCATCAGTTCTTCAGCGTTGCTTATCTTCTCAGCCCTGAATTGATCCTTTTCGCCTGATGCAAGCAAGGGAAGGAGAATGTTCTCACGAACCGTCAGGTAGGGAAGGAGCAGGTGCTCCTGGAAGACAAAGCCAATATTCCTGTTGCGGTGGGCTGCTGATTCATCATCAGAAAGTCCCGTGATATCCCGGCCGTTGAATACTAAGCTCCCGCTGTCAGGTTTATCGAGTAATCCGATCAGGTTCATGAGTGTTGTCTTACCTGAGCCAGAGGGTCCCATTATTGCGACAGAATCGCCCCTTGAAACACTAAGGCTGAGATCATTAAGGACAAGCCCTCGCTGCGGGTAAGATTTTGAAATATTTTTTAACTCAAGCATTGAAGGATCTATTTTGTTATTTGCCTGTAAACTTCCGATAATCCGGCCGCCATACGCTCCAGGGAAAGCTCTTTTGCAACATTCTCCCTTCCTTTTAGTCCAAAACCAGCAATTTTCTGCCTGTCGCTGAAGAACCCGCAAAGCGCCTCTACAAGGCCGTCTGTTGTATCTGGTTCATAAGTTATTCCGCCGCCGGTAATTCCGATTATCTCGGGATATGCTCCTGTGGCTGGCTGAACCAGAGGCACACCTGCTGCGTTTGCTTCAAGCAGGTGCAGCCCGTAGCCGTCATACTTGCGCACAGGCACGCAGACAACATCCACGTTGCTGAAGAAGTCCTCCTTGCTGTGTCCGTGGAATTCAGGGTAGATCCTGACAAGACTTTTAAGTCCGCTTCCCTTTAACTTGGATATCTGCTCACTTATGAATGGCTTGTCGTCGGCAGTATATCCGCCGGATACATGCAGAGTCAGGCCCGGAATTCTGTCTGAATTCCTTATTTTAATAAATGCATCGACAAGTTTATCGAAGCCGTTATGGGAATTTACTCGGCAAAAATATCCGAGCGCCGGAAAAGTATCCTTTCTCTCAACTTTTAGAAGGCTGCCGGGATCGATGCCAAGCGGAACAATATTTATCATTCCGCCTGGTATTCCGGTCTTTGAAATGAACATTTCCTTATAGTAACTGCTTGGAGTAATGAAGGCGTCAACATTATGAGCCTCGCCGGCAATCTGTTTCCATGCTTCGCTCTGGTATGGTTCAGCCATTTCGTTTATCCAGTCATCTTCGTTCAGCAGAGAGCACACGATTTTAACCCTGAGCTTCTTCTTCAGCTGGCCGGCCAAACCTATTATGAGGGCATTGGAAAGATGAATTATATCGGGCAGCCCGTCTTTTGTAAGAAAATGTACAAGTCTCCTCAGTTCAACTTCCGGAAAGGCATTCCTGCCGTTTATCATGCCGAGGGTCATTTCCTCCAGTCCCTCCGTCCTTGTGGTCCCTGCACGGCTGGCTGCAAGTTTCAGCAGGGGAGCGGAATCAAAGAGCCTGTCCATGAAGGCAGGCATATTCTTGAGGAATGGTACTTTCTCGCGCAGGTACATTGAAATGGCACCGAAGAATACTTTCTTTTCAAGTCCGTCGTCCTCGCTTTTCTCATCAGGAGGCAGGTAAAGAGGTATAGCCGAGGCTGAAGTACCCTCAACCTTCCTGATGGCCTTAAGATATATCATATCACGGTAACAATTGCCGCAATAGAACGACCCGCCCGAACCTGTTATAAGATAAACTACTTTCATATGCCTGAATCTTTAATTTCCGAAAGCCAGAAGCCTTCCGTCATCAGTTAGAATATAAAAAGCCCTGTCAGTAAGAGCAGGGGAGCTCCCTATAGAAGACCCTGTATTAAAACTCCATATTTTTTTCCCGTCAGCAAGATTCAGAATATAAACATAACCGTCTGTGCTGGCGAACAATACCTTTGAAGATGATATTACTGCCGATCCTGTAATTCTCCCGTTTGACCTGAACTTCCATTTAAGTGCGCCGCTGCTGAAAGAAAAGCAGTAAATACTCTTGTCCTCGTTACCGATAACAACATTATCCCCGGCAATTGCGGGTATTGCAAGAATCGAGCCTCCTTCTTCAGGAGCAGAAGCTCTCCACTTGATTTTACGTGATGCAAAATTAACACCGTATAATGTTCCCTCGTAGTCGCCAAGTACAGCCATGTCGCCCGCAAGTGATGGTGAGGATGCAATATATATGCCTATGTTCACAGTGTCCTTCTGCTTGCCGCTGACAGGATCTACAACCCTCAGTATGCCGTCGCAGCCCCCAAATACAATGCGCCCGTTAAGCAATGCAGGTGTTCCGTTAACGTAGTTGTCAGTTTCCACCTTCCAGAGAAGCTTTCCGCTTTCGGGAGAGACGCAATGAAGATAATAGTCATAGCTCCCTACCACAATGCCGCTGCTGTTTCCAACGCTCCATACGTTTGCTGAGCCTGATATCTGGTTTTCAGTAGCATATTTCCAGATTATTTTCCCGCTTGCCTTGTCAAGTGCTATCAGTTCCCCGTCGGTTGTTCCGAATATAACCTTATTTCCGCTGACAAGTGGAGCAGCCTCAACCGGGCTTCCGGCATCGTACTTCCATTTTACGCTTCCTCCCGTAGAAACGGCTATCAGCGATCCCTTGTCATTTCCAAAATATACTATCCCGTTGCTCACAACCGGAGATGATTTTGTCCTGGCTCCGGTGGTGACGCTCCATAGCAGCTTTGGAGAGGAGGGAAGTATGTGTTCAGTCTTTCCGGCAAGATCGGAAGATCCTCTGAACAGAGGCCAGTCGATTCCAGCCTTCTGGCTTACCGCAAGGCAACTGTAAAACAGCAGAACAGCACTAAAGTACAGATATCTCATTCTTGTCCGGGTTTAAACCTGCTGAGAGCTCCTGTCGGACATACTTCTATAACCTTATCGGCCTGCTTCTGAAGTATATCTTCAAATCTTCCCGTAAGGGATTCCGAGATAATGCTGACAAAGCCCCTGTTCAGGAAACACAACCGGGGTTCCTCTTTGCCATCATCCTCGCAGACACGAACACAAAGTCCGCATTTTATGCATTTTGCATTCTCAAAAACAAGGCCAGTCTGAAAATTTATTTTCTTTCTGATTGGCGAGTATATAAGTTTTCCCTTTGGATCGCGAATCCCGAATTCCTCAGCCAGGTCGCGAAGTCTGCAATCGCCTGCAGCCCTGCAGTCGCAGTGCATGCAGCTTGCCGCTTCGCCGGCTGCAACCCTTAAATTGCTGATTTCCCGCGATCGAATTATTTCTCCTGCACATTCCTTAAGCCACTCTTCCTGCTCCCCTGGTTCAAGCTTTCCGATAAGAGATGAAAACCTCCTGCCACTGCGACCGGTTTTTGGAAGAGGTTCATTCATGACAGGATCCGAAGGATCAGGTATTGCACCTTCAACAGATGCTGCAATAAAAAGCTTCATGTTCCGTATGGCGACCGGCTGGTCAACTTTCTTTCGCCTGCACCCGTTCTCGCAATAACCAGGGCAGCGGATACACATGATAGTCTTTCCTTTCAGTTCCCCCGCTGTGATCTCCCTGGCCCGCTCACTGTCACCTGAGGCAATAAGCCTGTTAAATTCAGGGATGTTGTATCCTGCCGGGCAAACAATCCTGCAGGGAGCCTCGCATTCGGCCCTGTGCTCCGAAAAAAGAAGCTCAAGAGCTTTACTGCGAAGGTTCTTTACATCCGTTCCGCTAACATCAATCTCCATTCCATCCTGAACCAATGCTGAACATGAAGGTATATAACTACTTTTTTTTATGTCTTTTACCATACATACCATGCACGATGAATAGTGCTCTATTCCGTCCCTGTGGCACAGCGTCGGAACAGGATGACCGGCAGAGCGGATGGCTTCAATCAGATAGCTGCCATCTTTAACAGAATATTCCTTATTGTCAATCTTAATTTTAAGCATTGGTCCCGATAATTTTTATGGCATTCTCAGGGCAGACTATCCTGCAATTATCACATTTGGTGCAAAGTTCCTGGTCGATGAGGTGTCGCTCGTATGGTGTGAAGGGTATTGCATTTACAGGGCAGTCCTGACTGCATTTCGTACAGCCTGTGCAGTCTTCAGTAACAAAGTATTTTATGAGATGCTGGCACTTCCCGGCCGGACAGATTCCTTTCGTATGTGCTTCATACTCTTCCCTGAAATACCTCAGTCCTGTAAGGACGGGATTCGGAGCAGTCTTGCCAAGTCCGCACAGGCTGCCATCCTTGACGTAAAGGGATAGTTTTTCCAGTTCATCGAGGTCAGATATAGCAGCCTTCCCTTCACTGATTCTCGTAATTATGTCGAGCATCTGCTTGGTGCCAATCCTGCAGAAAGTGCATTTGCCGCAGGATTGCCTGTGGGTGAATGTCAGGAAGTACTTTGCCATATCAACCATGCAGTCGCTGTCGTCGAGTACAACCATTCCGCCAGAGCCCATCATGGCGCCCATCTCAGCAAGCTTCTCATAATCAATGGGAATATCAGCCTCTGATGCCGGTATGCATCCGCCGGAAGGACCGCCTATCTGTACAGCCTTGAACTTTCTGCCGCCAGCAATGCCGTCTCCTATTTTTTCAATGATGTCGCGGATTGTTATGCCCATGGGAACCTCTATGAGGCCTCCCTTCGATATCTTGCCTGCAAGTGCAAACACCTTCGTGCCCTTGCTCCTGTCTGTTCCGATTCTGCTGAATGCATCAGCTCCGTTGTTAATTATCCATGGGACGAGCGAGAGTGTCTCGACATTATTCACAAGCGTGGGCTTTCCCCTGTAACCCTTTACTGCAGGATAGGGTGGCCGCAGGTGGGGTGTACCACGCTTTCCTTCAAGTGAAGCTATCAGTGCAGTCTCCTCGCCGCATACAAAAGCACCTGCTCCTTCAAATATCTCAGCATCAAAAGAGAAACCGGTGCCAAGAATATCTTTTCCCAGCAGCTTGTTTTCATAGCAGTCATTTATTGCCTTCCTTACCCTTGACACAGCAAGGGGGTATTCAGCTCTGATATAAAATATGCCTTTACTTGCGCCTGTTGCAAAGGCGGCTATCATCATTCCTTCTATTACCCGGTAGGGAAACGACTCGAGCAGCATCCTGTCCATAAAAGCCCCTGGATCGCCCTCATCACCATTGCAGACTACGTACTTGGGTGAACCCTGCGCTGCATGTGAAATCTCCCATTTCTTCCCTGTTGGAAATCCGGCCCCGCCTCTGCCGCGCAATCCGCTGCCGGAAATCGCTTCTATAATTTCTTTTGCAGAAAGGATCCTTAAACACTTATGGATAGCCTGGAAGCCGCCTGTCATCCTGTACTCCTCAAGAGAATCCGGGGACAACACGCCGCTGTTCACTGTTGCGAGGTGCACCTGGTATCCGAGAAAGTTATTCAGGTACTTCTCCCTTTTCTCGACAGGCAGGTTGATCTGGCTGTAAACCTTATCGTCCGAGATAACTGAATCGACAAGGTCATTTATCCTTGAACGGAGCCTGTTCTTAAAAGTCGACGGTCTGACATGCTTCAGAATGATCTCTTCAACCTGCCCTCTGTGCACGTTTGTGTAGCGGGCCTTCATGTCGCTGTTCTCTACAATTTCAAGCAGGGGAGTCTGGTTGCATACACCTACACAGCCTACCGGTTTGAGCTTTATGTTGAGATCGTACTTTTCCTTCATCTCGGCAATCTCGTCCAGTATCTCCCTGCTTCCGCCCGCAACGCAGCATGAGCCTATCCCGACTCTTATCTCGGCATCCCATTTTTCAGGATCGCCGGCAGTATTAACTGTACCCTTCTTTTTTGAATTGTTCAGGAAATCATCGAGTACATTCCTAGCATCGGTTGGCTTCACGTGGCCATATGTCTTCTCATCGATCTGCACAACAGGTGCGAGAGTGCAGCAGCCAAGGCAGGCAACTTCCTCTATCGAAAAGAGGTTGTCGGGTGAGGCATTTCTCTCTTCTGAAATATGAAGCTCTCTTTTGAATGCATCAATTATGAGCGGAGCACCCTTTACATGACAGGCTGTTCCCGCGCATATTTTAACAGTGTGCCTTCCGGAGGGCAGGTGCCTGAACTGTGAGTAAAATGTAGAGACTCCGGAGATCTGCCCCGGAGTTATATCGGTTATCTCGCATATATGCTTCAAAGCATCTGAAGGAAGCCAGTTAAGCTCCTTCTGAACCTCCTGCAATATCAGGATAACCTTGTCAGATCCCTTCCCCGTTGACTCAACAACCCTTTCAACAACGGAGTTTATCTCCTCTCTTGTTGGAACTCCTGCTGAACAATTGCAGCCACTTTCTGTATTTTTTTCCGTAATCACTTTTCTCCTATGCAGTATAGATTCTTATTAACCCTGATAATAAAAAGCTTGTCAGTGAAGGCAGGTGTACAGTCTGCATCTTCACCAATCGGCGCCTCACCTATTATCTCAAGCTTATCTGAAGCTTTGACTATATTCATAACTCCGCTTCTGTTAAGGATATATACCATATCATCTGCAATAATAGGAGAGGCATAGTACTGGTCCTCAAAATAGTGAGTCCATAAGGTATCTCCCTTTTCGGCGTTGTAGCATGCAACATCACCTGTTCCTGTTGCCACAATGAGGATTTCCTCGTTTGCAACAGGACTTGATACATCGGGAGTGAAGTAATTATCCTCCCATATTATCGATGCCCCCGTACCGGCTTTAATAGCGGCGAGCCTGGCATAGTCAGTTACTGCGTACACCATTTTGCTGTTCTGGGCAAGAGACGGTGCGACATCGCCGGAGAGGGCCTCTACAGTCCATATTTCCTCTCCTGTAAGCGGATCATATGCCGTGACTTCGGGATTGCCATTGACAATTACCTGGGCCCGTCCTCCGAAATAGCCAAGAACAGGAGAGGACCATACGGGCCTTCCGCGCCTGAGAGTTTCCCATTTCTGTGTGCCTGATTCAGCTTCAATACCCAGAAGTGAAACTTTCGAATCACTGTCGAACTGGACAATTAGAATATCTTCGTACATAATAAGTGACTGGCTGAAACCGTAAACATTGGCTGGCAGACCAAGATTCCTTGACCATTTCAGGTTCCCGTCGAGATCGAAGCACACCAGATTGCCATTGGCAAAAACAGCGCATACGACCTTTCCATTTGTTGCTGCAGTGGAGGCTGCCAGGCCTGTATCATGATCTGTCTCCGGTTCCTGGGTCGGTTCCCCCTCTATTCCGGTCGCAGAGCCGGTCCACAGCAAATGTCCATTATCCTTGTCGAAGCAGTAAACTTCACATGTGCTCCCTTCCGCTCCGGTAATAAATATCTTGTTTTCCCAAACTATGGGCGAACTCTGCCCGTTCCTGGGAATCTCGGTTTTCCATAATATGTTCTTTCCCTCTGCCCCGTTCCATTCCGTGGGATAACCCGATCCTCCAGCATGCCCCCGGCTGTCCTGTCCCCTGAAGAAGGGCCAGTTCGACTTGTCAGGTTCTTTCACTTTCACATCCCTTGATCTTCCTTCTGATGAAGCTTCACCCCGGTTTCCGGAAATATCAGGCAGGCCGGTCCTCAGCATAAATGAAGATACTATGGCAGCAGTTGTTATCAGACCGCCTGCAATAATCAGGTAGGTGCGGCTTTTCTTCTGCAGTTCGGCCTTATCATGCTTCTTTTCGGCAAAGGAAGGGATTATCTTTTCATTGTCGGCAATAAGGCGCTGGCACAAAAGAAAAATCACAGCTCCTGCGAGCAGGAGATAGGACCCTGTTTCAACCTGGGACCTTGTTGCAAAATAGGCCTTCCTTGCCATAAGATCCATTGCCCTTACCTGCTCGGCTTTTGCAATATTTGCCTGATCCTTGTCGAACTGCTCCTTAACTGAAAGTAATGCAGGGTTATCGAGCGGATTAATTGTCCTGAGGTGAATCAGGCTGAATATCATAGTGAGGGCAACAATCAGCGTGAATATTCCTGAAATCTGACTGATCACCTTCAGCAGGGAAATATCTTTATCACTAAGCTTTAACTTCATTTTGCTCGGGGACTTTAATAGGACAATATTTGAAACACTTGCCACAGCTGTAGCATCTTCCCTGGTGAGGAACATAGCCCGGCCTCCTGCTTCTTACAGAGTTGGCCAGCAAACCGGCTCCGAGTGAGAGCCCGAGGAAGATTCCGGCCCAGGGCATTGCCTTCCTGAACCTTCCTGTAATATGAACTTCCTCAGCGAAGAGTTCCTCTTCTGTCTTTCCTGCTTCACGGAAGGCTATTGCAGCCTTTGTAAGTGACTCGAGACCAGTCTCCTGCTCAAGCCTTATTTCACGTGCCAGCCTCACTGTGCTGTTTCCGCCAGCAACGAAATCAGAGAGATTGTATGCAATCACAGCGCCTGCTGCCGCGAACAATGGGAGTGCAATTATGTATACAAGGAAGTTTCTCCTCATTGAGGAACGGTCCCTGATGACCGGCTCAGGATCGGAAGGAAGAATTGCATCGTAAGGACAGGATTCCTCACATAGCCTGCAGTTTGTGCATTCGGCCGGTGTAATCGTAAGGTGCTTCCAGGAGAATCTTGAAAAAATATTCAGCAGAACGCCATAAGGGCACAGATACCTGCAATAAGGCCGGTTGATAAAGATACCAGCCAGAAGAAGGAGCGCCCCGAAAATAATCATTGTGTGAGGGGCATCAAGCCTGTATATACCAATGAAAGGATCATAGCGGCATATAATGAACTGACTTTCCGTGGCAGCAAAGACGACAGCAATGGCAAGATAGACAAATGGTATCGAGGCGAGTACTATTTCGGCAGCTTTTGGTATCTTAAGAGGGCGGAAACCTGTAAGTTCCTGTATAGCCCCGAGGGGACAGACACCCGCACAGAAAACCCTCCCGAACGCAAGTGCGAAGACAAGCGGTATTATGAAAAACAGGAGCGCCGACAGAGGAACAGAATATGAACTGTTGAAGAGGGCCATTGAAACATTCTGAACTGAACCCACAGAGCAGATGCAACCCTGCTTGTAAAAACCAAAATACAGCACTGAAAAAAGAGACATGTAAAGAAGGCCCCGCCGCGACCGTTTTCTGATAGCCAGCCATGCGGTGACTGACAGGGCGGCAATAAGCACAGCCACATCAAAGTATTCCCAGAGAGGCCCTCGCTGACCGGGCATCTGGTGCTCGGGATACTTGTAGTCAGTTTCAAATTCCGGCCTCGGAAACCTGTCCTGGGCCATCGCATTGACCTGCCAGAGGATTAACAAGAGGAAAACGAGGATAACTTTGGCTTTGCTCACACTCATGTGTTTTAATTATTGATCCTTTACCTGGTTCATTTTCATCCTTATCAGTGTTTGCCTGCCTTGTCCTTTGGCAGGTAGGGTTCAAGCGCAGGTACCCTGATTACTGCATTCGAGGGGCAGGTCCTTGCAATTGCACATTCATTGCAGTTTACGCAGATATCGTGCTTGATCTGCATGTGCAGCGAACCATTGCCGAAATCTGCGCATCCCTTGACACATTTGGCGCAGCCGTCGCACAGGTCTTCATCAATTATATACTCAAAATAGGGCTCTTCAACAAAGCTCCTCTTGATGGCAGCGACGGGACAGAGCTGGTTTTCGGCTCCCGTGGAGATGTTCTTCACGCCCTGCCTCAGGTAGCCTCCGCAAAGATCGCAGTAACCACACATTGCATATGCGTGTACACACTTGGATGCCGAAGGAGTGAGAACACAGTTTGTCTTGCATTGCCCGCACTGCGTACACTTGAAAGGATCTATCTGCCATACATAGCCTGTGGCAGTGGCTTTTCTGATAAGGAGGGAAGGAAGGGCAACAAGAGGTGCAACAGCAGCTATTTTGCCCGCCTTCCTTAGAAAATCGCGCCTTGACTGGTACTTATTGTTTTCACTTTCCATATACAGTTATTTACCAAGGTAAGCCTGACAATCAACCTCTCCTTCGCATATACCCCTGCCCGGGCAGGCCTGGCATGCATTGCCTGTAACAGCCTTTCTTCCTGCAAGGGCGGCTACTGCAGCAATAAAGAGAAGAAGGATGTAACGAATTAATTTTTTTGCAAATACAGATCTATCCATAAACAAA
>JALOMK010000212.1 GCA_025455505.1 Bacteroidales bacterium | reverse complement strand
GTGCTGCCTGCAGCTCCATAAACAAAGGCACTTCCCATGATAAAGAAGGCGCCGGCAAAAGCTCCAAGAATGAGATACTTGAGTACAGCTTCGGTGCTGATCACGTTTTTGCGATCATAACCAACCAGGATGTAAATGGCCAAAGACATGATCTCCAGGGCAATGAACACTGAATGTATAGTAAAAAGGTAGAAGGCGCCGAAAAAGAAGTTGAACTGGCCTGTGGCGAGTCCGTAACCGGCAGTGCAGAGTTGCGGCATAAGTGCTGTTGCTATTGCCACGCCGGGGATGACGTTGCCCTTCTGCTTCGAGGTTGCAGCCACAATTCCTGCCATCCCGCCGAAGAGTGCAATGAGTACGTCGTAGATTGTTGGTGTGGTGCGGGCAAGAAGCTCTGAATGAGCCGTGGAAAGGGGGCTGAGAGCAAAATATCCCGTTGAGGCGACAAGGCTTGCAAGTATTGCAAATGAAAGGTTTTTTAAGGACTGCCGGAATAGTTCAAGGTTATATGTTGCAAGACTGTAGCCGATGCCGTTAATCGGACCCATGAGAGGGGATATGAGCATAGCCCCTATTATGACTGCGGTGGAATTTGTGTTCAGCCCGACAGATGCCACGACAATTGCAAACACAAGGATCCACAGGTTGGTGCCCTTGAAAATAGTGTCCTTTACAATTGTTTCATGGACCTTTTCCAGGTCATCAAGCTCAGATTCGAGATTCAGGTAATGTGTAAGCCCCCTGATTAATGTAATGAGTTTCATGTTTGAATTTTTTGATTCAAAGACTCAAATCTCCTGCATATGTCAAAATAGAAACCTATGTCGAGACCGGATGCTTTCAGCAGGGACTTGTCACTGACAATTTCTGCCGGCGTGCCTATTGTTTTTATCTCCCCATCATGCAGGATTGCTATCCTGGTGCAGATGTCGAGCAGCGGCAGTATCGACTGCGAGGCAATAATCAGGGTGGGCTCCATTGCCTTCATCAGGCCGATAAGCTGGCTGACCATCGCGGGATCGAGGTTTGAAAAAGGCTCATCGAAGGCAATAACCCTCGGCTGCATTGCAAGGACTGTTGCAAGCGCCACTCTCTTCCTTTCGCCGAATGAGAGGTGATGGGATATCCTCTTTTCGAAACCCTCGAGGTTCATCGCGCGCAGCGCAAAACTGACTTTTTCCTTTACCTCTTCAGGACTGTGCCCGAAATTGAGGGGGCCGAATGCTACGTCTTCCTCAACAGTAGGGTTGAACAGCTGGTCGTCGGGATTCTGGAAGACGAGTCCCACGCGGCGCCTGATCCTGGCAAGGTTTTCGGATGTTACCGGCAGATCACCTATTTCCATAATACCTTCTCCCCTGAGGATGCCGTTCATATGGAGCAGGAGGGTGGATTTTCCCGATCCCGAGGGACCTATGATCCCGAATTTCTCTCCGGCCCTGATATCGAGGCTTACACTTTTCAGTACCGGCAGCCCGGTTCTGTATGCGAAACTCAGTCCGGTTATTTTTACGGGATCGGCCATATCTGATTGTTACAATACAAAGCTAATAAATCTGACAGCTGAAATTGCAATTACGAAAACAGTTGCGATCAAAAAGTCACGCGAGTCCGGCCCGGAGTAATTGCTGTAAGGAAATTCACCTGTAAATCCCCTTGAAAGCATTGACTTATAAACTGTTTCCGAGCGCTCCCAGCTTCTGAGGAAGATTACGGCAACCTGGTTCCCGTATACGCCAAGGCGGTTTGAGACAAGCCTTCCCGGGGTCCTGCTTTCCCTGGCCCTGTTTGTTCGCTGCAACTCATCCGAAAGAATGAAAATATATCGGTATGTAAGGGCGGCAAGGGTTATGGCAAGCGGAGGGACACCAAGTCGCCTCAGCGCAGGCATGACTCGTGTGAACCTGCTCGTCAGGGTCAGAAGCAGAAGCACGAAAAGTGCACAAACTGCCTTCATCATGATTACTGCGGCCGTATTATAAATAATATCACTGTCCAGGAGGAAAAGCTCCCTTGATGACAGGTATAATGAGAGCGGATAAAAGACAGCAGCCATGGCAATAAAGGGCGATACAACCAGCATTCTCTTAAGGTAGCGCATGAGCGGTATCCGTGACAGGGCTGCTGCAAATAATATGATCAGCATGTAAAGGGCAAAGCGGGAGATCGGAACATTAAGAGGTTCCGATACAATTAGCACGATGGCAGCCAGGGCGGCAGGAATTTTTGCCACCGGGTCGATGCGGTGGATCACCGAATCGTACGATCCATTGCTGTCAGAAATGCCGTTCTTCAAGCTATTATTTTGACTGCTGGTTTCCAGATTTGATGCCGTAGTAAACTCCCGTGATACCGAATATGAGTGAAAGGGCTGTTATAAGCTTATATGCAAGGGGCATTTCGTGCTCATGTTCATGTTCCGGAGCCGTTTCAAGGTTGGCAGTGCCGGCAACCGACGGAGCTGCTTCCTTCATTACAACAGGCGATTCAATTGTCCGGTCAACAAATTCCGCTCTCACTGTTACAGAGGCTTTTTCAGCATGCCCCATCTGGTCGTCAACGGAGAAGATCCATTCCCCTGCGGCATAAGGTACAAAGGCAAATTTGCCGTAGATATCTGTTGTGCCTGTCTGGAAGGGCTTTGCCTGGTCGGCAGGTGAAAAGACTCTGACAAGGGCCCCTGCAGCAGGTTGGGTATCGGAATAGCCGCTGTAGACAATTACCGACGGGCTGGCGAATACAGGTTTGACATGGATCCCGTGAGCATGCAGCCCGGTATTTGAAAGGATCGAAAGCAGTAATGCCAGTAAGGCTGATTTCTTCATGAATTAAATATTTGGTTGGTGATTAATTTGTAAGTATTTCCGGTTTTACCTTCCTGAAGAATTTTACCGCAGACAGGGTGATGGCCCCTTCAATTGCCCCGGTAACAGCATATATTGCAAGAAGGAGGGCCACAGCGCTGCCGTAGCTGCTTATCCTGAACTCTGCCGTCATAAGTAGAGCAGGAGTCATGATCCCGAGAAAACCAGCCGCGGCCGATCTCAGGTACTCAGGTAATCCCTTGAGCCTCCAGAGCAGCCAGGCTGCAAAGGCTCCGGCTCCCATGTTGAGGGCATTAAGGCCAAGCGACAGCAGGCCCCCGTGCTGAAAGAATACAGCCTGGAAAAGAAGGGCCATATAAATGACAGGGAAGGATCTTCTGCCGAGGAGGATTCCTGTAAGGCCGAACAGACCGGGGTGAACGGAGGTTCCGGCAACAGGGAATTGTATAAGGGAAGCAGTGAAAAGGGCTGCACCCGTCATGCCCATTCTGGGAATTTCGGCAGCCTCTGCCTTTCTTCCGGTGAAATATAACAAGCCGGCTGAAGCAGCGTGCGCTGCTATACATACAGGAGTGCTGATTATTCCGTCGGAAATGTGCATTTCTCTGCCGCCTTAAGGGTATAGGGCAAAGATAACGTTTGAAGTTCAATGAGTGGCGCCTGCCTCAGGTTTTTACAGCAATAACAAGCATTTCAAAGTCTTCGGTAGTGAGTGTGTCGTTTCGCGAAAATGCTCCCAGCTTTGCTCCGTATATGGTGATTTCACTGAATCCCAGTGATTTGAGAAGCCATGTGATCTCGCTTGGCACATAATACCTTTCGTTGCAATCGAGCACTATCCTGTTCCCATTGTCATCAAGAGCTTCTGTTATATTGTGGTCCCTGAAAGTCATCAGGTCAAAGGTATTGCTCCTGTAGGTGGCTTCACCTCCTGCTGAGGCAGTAAATTCTTCCACTGAATGATAGAGGGGAAAAAGGCCGTTGAGGGTTGTAAAGATGAATTTGCCTCCCGGCTTCAGGGCCCTGGCAACGCTTTTAAGTATTTCATAATTCATCTCATCGGTTTCCATCAGGGGGAAACCTCCCTCGCAGAGCATTATGGCAAGGTCAAATTCCCCGCGGAAGGGTAGATCCCTTGCATCATGCTGTTGAAAATCAATGCTTAGTTTTTCCGCAGCGGCCTTCTTTCTTGCCATAGCAAGCTGGGCTGCGGACAGGTCGATGCCTGTCACTGTATAGCCCCTTTTTGAGAGTTCAATCGAATGCCTGCCGGTGCCACAGCCTACGTCGAGTATCCTTATCGACCTGTCACCACCCGTTTCACTTTCAATGAAATCGCATTCCCCTGTCGTTCCTTTTGTGAAGACTTCTTCGTCATATTTCCTGGCGTAATTCTCGAAGAGAGCCTCGTACCATTGTTTTTTCATTTCGATAGATCATTGATGAGTTCATGCAGCGCCGATGCAATTTCAATAAGTTTACCGCAATCGGTTATTTCAGTGTTGTCTTTTGGTGTATGGGTTATTTCCTGGGTTTCGATATTGTTGATGAACCATTCTGAAGATACGGCAATAGCCGGAACTCCCGACTGCAGGAAAATGCTGTGGTCACCCTGGGGCCATTGTATCCCTTCCTCAAGACCTGTGTATTTTTCAATAATTCTTCTTGCTTTTTCCTCAATATCGGGCGGGAGGCTGAACAGCGAAAATGCAGAAGGTCCCCTGTAATATCCCGCCCCGTCAATATTGATGTTGAGGAGCATATCCCCGAATTTCCCGTAGTTCTCTTCAATGTATTTCATCTGCCCCGGTACTGCATAATAGTCCTCACCGTTAAATGCAACGAGCTCCACCCTGTGGCTGCCCCTGTAATCCCTGAGCATTTCTGCCAGAAGCAGAAGGAC
>JALOMK010000211.1 GCA_025455505.1 Bacteroidales bacterium | reverse complement strand
CCATTTTTCATCATCGTTTACAATCTGGCGGAGAGTGTGAAGCATGCAGCCACCCTTGTCGTACATATCGCCGGAACCTTCATAGTTGACGTTATAGATGCCGATTATCGGCCTGTCGTTACGCACATTCTTCCTTGTACCAAGAGAATATTCAGTGCCGGCCTCCTTGCCGTAATGATACTCGACATAAAGGTTCTCAGAGTAATTTGTGAAGCTCTCGTGCACCCACATGTCGGCCACATCCTCATATGTTATGCTGTTTGCGAACCATTCATGTCCCGACTCATGAATGATTATAAAATCGAATTTCAGACCCCATCCTGAACCGCTTGTGTCATTTCCCCTGTAGCCGTTAACATAGCCGTTTCCATAGGTGACAGAACTCTGGTGCTCCATCCCCAGGTAAGGCACCTCAACCAGCTTGTATCCATCCTCATAAAATGGATAAGGTCCGAACCAGTGCTCAAAAGCCTGGAGCATCATGGTTGCCTGCCTGAAGTGAACCTTCGCCTTGTCAAGATTCTCCCTGAGCACATAATAATCACAATCGAGGTTCCCCTTTTCTCCCTTGTAGATCTCCGAGAAATGTGCGTAGTCACCGATATTGATGTTAACGCCGTAGTTGTTAATTGGATTTGACACGAACCAGTTGTATGTCACTGTTTTATTCTTCTGCCTTGAAACGCTCCTCAGCCTTCCGTTTGAAACATCCATTAGATTCTCCGGGACGTTCACGCTGATTAGCATGCTGTCGGGCTCATCATACATATGGTCCTTGCAGGGCCACCAGATGCTTGCGCCGTCGCCCTGGCACGAAGAGGCGACAAAGGGCTGCCCCTTGCTGTCGCGTGACCAGGTAATGCCGCCTGACCAGGGTGGCCTGACAGATACCTTAGGCTTACCACCATAGCTGATCTTAACGGAGTAGATCTTTCCCTTTACCTGCTCTTCAGACATTTCGATCCAGAACACATTGCCTTCGCGGGTGAACTTAAGTTGTTTGCCATTCTGCACGACCGATGATATATTCAGAGGAGGCTGAAGGTCGACCTGCATCCTTTTCGCCGGATCCAATACCCTGTAGGTCACCGTATTGCTTCCGAATATGCTGCTGTCGGACGGGTTAACTGCAATATCAAGATGGTAATATGTAAGATCCCACCATGCCCTTTCAGGCGTCACTGATCCGCGCAGTGTATCCTGCCTTGTAAAGACAGGGTTCTGTGAAAAAGCCTGTAAATGAAGTAAAAAAACAAATGAAAATGCTGTTATCCTGGCTGCAGTAATTCTGTTCATCGCAATTAATTTTTGAGGCTAATGATATTTTTATAAGCCGAAAGATAAAAGTAAATTTTCAGTTAGTACTTTTAAGTTGCTTTATACTTACACCAAATTAATCTTTAAATGAACATACTCCCCCTCCTCATATCAGGCATATTCCTTCCACTGTCCTGCCTGACGGCCTGCGAAACTGTTGCACCCGGCACCGGCACCACAGTTTCGATCCCTGCCGCAGGGAACAGTTGGGTCATAAGTGACATTTCGCTTAATGACAGGATGATAGGCAATAATGGAATCGGCTCCTGGAGCGAGGAATCAGCAGTGATAAGGACCTGGTTCAGAACCGAAAAAGAAGGAAAATTGACTGTTTCACTCCGGACCAGGACAGTTTCCGGCACATCCATGATAGAATTGAAGCTTGCAGGACAGGTTAAGACTGTGAAAATAAGAAGCGGTGAATTTGAAACTGTAATTGCGGGCACTTTCGACATCAAAGCTCCGGGTTACCAGTATGTCGATATCAGGGGTCTTGAGAAAAGCGGGAGCACATATTGCGAGATAAGTGATTTCATAATATCCGGCCCGGCTGCGGAAGGAAGAGTCTGGTTTGTAAAGGATGATTTTTATTTTGGACGGAGAGGGCCATCGGTGCACCTGCGTTTCGACATACCTCAATCAGAAGGCAACGTCGAATGGTTCTACAGCGAAATAACAGTCCCTGAAGGGAACGATGTGATAGGGTCGTATTTCATGGCAAATGGCTTTGCCGACGGGTATTTCGGGATACAGGTGAATTCCGAAACTGAAAGAAGGATTTTATTTTCAGTGTGGAGTCCGTACAAGACTGACAATCCAGGTGAAATACCTGAAGAATACAGGATAATACTCCTTGGAAAAGGAGAAGGAGTGATCACCGGGGAGTTCGGAAACGAAGGATCAGGGGGCCAGAGTTACAGGGTATTCCCTTGGAAGGCAGGGAATACATACAGGTTCCTGCTGAGAGGACATCCTTCGATAAACAATTCAACAGACTACACGGCGTGGTTCTATGCTCCTGAAACAGGAAAATGGGAACTTATTGCCGGATTCAGGAGGCCGAAAACAAATAATTACCTGAGGAATCTCTACTCCTTTCTCGAGAACTTCATGCCTGAGACGGGAATGCTTCCAAGGAAAGGCTATTTCTCAAACCAGTGGGTGAAAACAACTGAAGGAAAATGGATTGAGCTCACTTCGGCAAAGTTCACCGCTGATGCAACTGCGAGAAAAGAGGCGAGGCTTGATTATTCCGGGGGTACTGAAGATGGAAAATTCTTCCTCAGGAACTGCGGCTTTTTCAACGAAATGACAACAATGGACGGTACTTTCAGCCGGCAGCCTTCAGGAACTCAGCCCTCGGCAACGGTGAGGGAAACGTGGTAATAAGTGTGATATTTACACTATAATTCCAGTCACTTTTCCTAATTTTACGGAAAACCCGTAAAATGAAGAAAATTGTCAATTCCAGCTTAAGCATTCCTGTCATTGCCCTGTTACTTGCTCTTCAGGTTAGTGCCCAGGAGGCGCCACGGACGACTGAATCATTCAATCAGGGCTGGAAATTTATAAGGTACTTCAATTCTTCCGATGATAAGACAAGCTCCGACAGGGAACCGGCCAGCCTGCAGCTGCCTCAGGCAGATGACTCGGGTTGGCGCGATCTTGACCTCCCTCACGACTGGGCCATTGAAGGTCCCTTTCACGACAGCCTTGAAAACAACACAGGGCTTCTTCCCTGGAAAGGCATAGGATGGTACAGGAAGCATTTTATTGTTCCTGAATCGGACATGGGGAAAAGGATATACGTTGGCTTCGACGGCGCCATGGCAAATGCTGAAGTGTGGCTGAACGGGAAGTATGCCGGGGAATGGCCCTATGGTTATACATCCTTTCAGATAGATCTTACACCTTTTGTTGTTTACGGGAAGGAGAACATTATTGCAGTAAGGCTCGACACAAAAAACTGGGATTCAAGGTGGTATCCTGGTGCAGGGATATACAGGAATACATGGCTCATTAAGACATCACCTGTTCACCTTGCATATAACGGCGTTTTCTGTACAACCCCTGAAATTAAGAAGGAAAGAGGAATTGTAAGCATCAGGGCTGAGGTAGAGAACCATTATCCTGAGGCTATGCCTGTAACTGTAAAGGCAGCAGTCTACAAACTAGGCGGCAGCTTTGAACCAGGGCAGGCCCCGGTTGCAGAATCACCTTTAGCAGGCGCTACCATACAAGCCTCACGCTATCATGATTTCAGGCTCGACATCCCTGTTTCCTCTCCCGTTCTGTGGGGAGTTTACAAACCAGAGCTTTACAGGGCCGTTGTAACAGTGATGAACGGAGAAATGATAATGGACAGGTATGAGACAAACTTCGGTTTCCGGACAATTGAATTCACTCCCAGGAACGGCATGATTGTTAATGGTGAAAGAGTTGAGATCAGGGGGGTATGCAACCATCACGATCTCGGTGCGCTCGGGGCAGCATTCAACACAAGGGCTGCCGAACGCCAGCTGGAGCTCCTCAGGGAAATGGGCTGCAACGCCATCAGGACAAGCCATAACCCACCGGCTCCGGAACTTGTTGACCTCTGCGACAAGATGGGCTTCCTTATACAGGTTGAAGCCTTCGACACCTGGAGGATAGGAAAGAAAAGAAAAGACTACAACATTCTCTTCAATGCCTGGCACCAGGAAGACATTAAGGCAATGGTAAGGCGCGACAGGAATCATCCTTCCGTATTCATGTGGAGCACCGGCAATGAGGTGCCTGACCAGAGGAATCCTTATCTCTCGACAGCCCTAAATGCTATTGTAAAATCGGAGGACAACACGAGACCCGTTACGGCAGGCTGCAACGATGCAAATGCCGGGACCAATGGTTTCCAGAAGACATTGGATGTGTTCGGGATCAATTACCATCTCAATGACTACAAGAGGTTCTTTGAGCACAAGGACAACGAGTTCAGGGCCATCCATTCAAGCGAATCAGCGTCAACGGTTAGTTCAAGGGGAGAATACTTCTTCCCTGTTGTGCAGGGCAACCTGATGAACAATCTTCCCGGCAAGGGAGTTTTCCAGGTTACGTCTTATGATGTGGCCTATCCTGCCTGGGCATCAACAGCCGACCAGCAGTTCGAGATAAACGACCGTTACCCCGCAGTCCTCGGAGAGTTTGTATGGACAGGCTTCGATTACATTGGTGAGCCCACTCCCTATTCAGGAGATCTTACAGGGCAGGGACCCGCTTCAAGGAGATTCGAGGAAACTAAAAAGATGCTCGAGGACAACGGGGTGAAGGAAGTGCCGTCGCGCAGCAGCTACTTCGGCATCTTCGACCTTGCCGGGTTTAAAAAAGACCGCTTCTGGCTGTACCAGTCGAGGTGGAGGCCTGAGCTGCCAATGGCTCACATACTGCCTCACTGG
>JALOMK010000017.1 GCA_025455505.1 Bacteroidales bacterium | reverse complement strand
GGCGTACTTTTATTAAAGATGGCGTCCATCCAGTTGTACGACGGTTTCCCGTCGATGTAGGGCTGCATCTGGGCCTGGCTGAAATACGGGGCCTGGCGTACCAGGTAGTTGTTGTTGAAATTCTGAAAGATCGACTCGTTGCGCAGCATCATATAATTAAGGGCGTCAACTCCTTCGGGGACATACAGGAACTGCTGGGTGCTGTAGTTGCCAGCATAGGTGATATCCACCTTGCCCTGTTGAGAAGTTCCGCTTTTTGTAGTTACAAGGATAACGCCATTTGCCGCACGCAAACCATAGATGGCCGCCGAACCGTCTTTCAAAACTGAAATATTATCGATTTCTGTCGGGTCAAGACGGGCAAAATAATCCAGGTCGCGGGTCACACCGTCGACTACAAACAACGGGGTACCCATACCACGGATGTCAACAAGGGTATTGTAAGTACCCGGTGCGGCACTCTTCTGAACCACGCGCACCCCCGGCAATTTGCCCGACAGCATATTTACGACGCTTTCGTTTTTGGTGACAGAAAGTTGCTCGCTTTTGATTGATGAAACAGCCCCTGTAAGGGTAGCCTTCTTCTGGGTACCATAACCGACAACAACAACCTCATCAAGCCCGGTCAGCTCAGACTTCAATGTAACGTTTACCACTGTCAATCCCTTTACCGGCACATCCTGGCTTACATACCCTATGAAAGAAAAGGTCAGAATGGCATTGTCGCCGGGCACATCGATCGAAAAATCACCGTTTGAATCAGTGATCTTCCCGACAGTGGTACCCTTGACAACGACGTTTACCCCGGCAAGCCCTGCAAGAGTCTCGCCATCAGTAACTTTTCCCCTGATAGTAATCTGTTGTTCCGGGTCCTCATCTTCCAGAGGCCTTGCCCCGGCCATAAGCGGGAGCAGAAAAGCAAAGAGGAGAAGCAGGCAAAGCCTTACCATTCTCCTGAGATTTGCATACACTCCTTCCTGCGAAGGATGGAAAGTTTTTTCATTCATAAATTAAAGTATTGGTTAGAAAATAGTCTTTGACTAAAAGTAGGCAGACTTGCATGCATAAATCAAGTATCGGCAGGAAACTGACAGCTCCACCATGCAATAATTAATTATACCTTAAGAACTGATTAACACAATTAATTAATCATTAATTTTTCATTAAGCCGGGCAATACGGCTCGCACAGGACGGGCAAATTCACCACTATGCAGTAATAAGAAGCTAATATATATCCATGTTGCAGGAAAAATCAGACTGATTTTTCTAAATTTGTGAGCATTGCATGGATAATTACACTATGAGTCATAAAACCGGGGATCTTCCATGCCTAAAAATGAACTGGAATGTATCTGAATAAACCAGCAGGCTGCATCAGGTATGTCATTCTTCTGATTGCGTGCGGTTCTCTTCTCTGCGCTGCCGGCGGAAAAGCACTTGCACAGGTATCAGGTCTTGGTTTTTATTCCTACGGCAACTCGAAAGACCAGAGAACAGGTCTGGACCTCACAGCAGGCAGTTATTTCCAGGTTAAGGAGAAAACTGAACTCTCCTTCAGATTCACACTGCGAGCCAACGAGAAACACTATTTTGGCTATGTTTTCAGACTGCTTGCTGAGAATGGGAGCATTGACCTGATCTACAACCACAACGGAATATACAATACATCCCTTGCCGTTGTACAGGGACAGAAAGTACTGATTACAGTAAAAACCAATTTCGCCGACCTTTGCGCAGACTGGAAAGAATTAAGGTTCATCTTCGACACGGATGGCAAAAAACTGACGTTTATACTTCCGGATTCATCCTACACCGCCGGGGGGCTGTCAATTACAAAGGGGGAGAAGGCAAGATTGTCCTTCGGGGTGTGCAACTATGAGAACTACCGTACTACCGATGTGCCGCCAATGAATATTAAGGACATCAGGATCTCGGAAAACAACAGGCTCATCCATAACTGGCCCCTCAACGAACTCGAGGGCAACACCGCCGCCGATATTAAAGGAAGCATGGACGCATCAGTTGCTGAACCGATGTGGCTTAAATCGGAGCACCATAACTGGAAGGAAGTCCTCGACCTTGAAACCGAAGGAAATGTCAAGCTTGCATTCGACCCTGAAAACGAAGATCTCATTATTGCGGGTCCCGCGGAGATACTCAGGTTCTCGGTCGGCAATAATTCTTTAACACATATTACTCCAAAGAACCAGAATTTAAACTTCCTGCCCCAGCGCCAGGCTGTATATGACCCCGTGTCGGACCTTCTTTACTGCCTCGAGATTGACAGGCCTTCTGTGACAGTGTTTGATTTCAAAAGCGAAACCTGGTCAGGGATACTGGACATGAGCCTGAAAGATGCTGATTTCTTGCATCATAACAAGTACCTGTCGGCCGCCGACAGTTCTGTCTACCTGTTCGGGGGATACGGGCACCATAAATACAAGAACCTCGTACAGCGCTACAATCTGAACGACAACTCACTTGAAACGCTGCAGACAAGCGGGGACTTCTTCAGTCCAAGGTATCTTGCCGCATCAGGTTATCTAAATGACACAATATTCATATTGGGTGGATTTGGAAGCACATCGGGGGAACAGATTCTGAACCCTCACAGCTATAACGACCTTGTTGCATATTCGCTCAAAAACCGCTCCTTTGCGAAGATCCTCGAAATCCCTTCACCCGAAGAGGATTTTGCATATGCCAATTCAATGGTTATCAATCCCGCAGACAGGTCTTATTATGTTCTCGGGTTCCCCATCCTGAAGTACAACGGCTATCTTCAGCTGATAAAAGGATCGCTCGACAAGCCCGGCATCACCAGCCTGGGAAGCCAGATACCCTATCAGTTCCTCGATATTGTATCCTATTCAGACCTTTTCTTCTGCAGGCAGAACGGAAAGCTGCTGGCAGTAACTCTTCTCAATGAAGAAGGAAAATCACGCATCAGGATATACACCCTGGCATTCCCTCCCGATTCCTTGAAAGAGGGTTTTGCGGCGGCTGCCTCAGACAGGCGACTTCTGAAATATGCCATTATTGTCCTGGTATGCTTCCTGATCCTTGCGGGAATACATTTATTTGTCAGAAGAAAGAATAAACAGTCTGAAACCATAAGCACAAACACCGTTGAATCGTCAAAGGCAGTACATCAAAGTCCGGCTCCCCGGGGAGAGATCTGCCATGTCAATTTCTTCGGCGATTTCCAGATAGTAAATTCCGCCGGGACAGATATCACACGGAAATTCACTCCCCTGCTGAAGGAGCTTTTCCTGCTGATCTGGTTCAATTCAATCAGGAATGACATGGGGATTTCAAACGAAAAGATAACCGACATCCTCTGGCATGGATTTTCCGAAAGCAGCGCAAACAACAATAAAGCAGTAAATATTGCCAAGTTAAGGGCCATCCTCACTAAAGAACTATGGTGCGATTTATCCTATAAGGAGACCGGCTACTGGAAAATAGATTACAAATGCAGGAATGTGATCAATGATTATTATGAGTTCATAAGGATAACAAGCTCAAAACAGGAGCTTTCAAAACCGGATGTCCTGAGGCTGATTGAATTTGCAATAAAAGGCCCCCTGCTGAAGGATCTGAAATACAAATGGCTTGATGAATTCAGGGTGGCTGTATCAAATGAAATGATAGCAAGACTCGTAAGGTACGTCAGGACCCTTGTGATAAAGGACAATCCCGAACATGTAATAAGGGTTGCAGATGCAATCCTAAATTACGATGGAGTAAACGAGGAAGCCATGGAAAACAAGTGTAAATCGCTGATATCGCTGGGCAGGCATTCGGTTGCAAAAGAGGTGTATGATCATTATGCAGGCGAATACAAAGCACTCTATGGCGAGGCTTATTCAAAGTCGTTCTCGACAATTGCAAACCAGCCTTCATAAGCCCTGTCATTAAGTAAGAAGCCCGGGAATGATATCCTTTCAACCTAACCTGATTTCAATAATAAGCGTATAATCATTAATCTTTTCCAATTTCCCAAAGCCTGGTGCAGGCAAGTCCCGGTGCCTTACCTGCCGGTAACTGCCTTCCTCTCAGGGATTGTAAGTGAAAGCGGTTTCTGTCGTTTCAGCATCAGCGAGGCCTCACCGGTAAGCCACAAATAGTGATCCGATGGTTTCCCGTCGTTGCCGACGAACAGCGCGGTTTCATGAACAGGCGGATTATCGCTGATCTTGAAAATTGCAGTTCCTTCGTTCACCTCATCGAACATTGCAACATATATCATATCAGCCCCGGCAAGTATGGCAGTCGACAACTGCTGCCAGTAAAACCTCCCTCCCTGCCTGGGGATAGAACCCACAGGCTTGATATCGTCAGGAAACTGCCGCACGCTGAGGTTATGCCAGCTGAAGCCCGGACAAACACAGGGAACATAATCCACCCCGTTTTCACTGCACCATTTCATGTCCGCAAGGATTATATCCCTGTAACGGTCCATGTCGTTATGAAGAAGCGGAGAAAAGCGCTGGACCATCCATGGCATTATGAGGTCCGCCTTCCTGATAAGTTCATGTAAATACGGATCGTGCACGCAATCCGCATTGAGGTCGCGCCAGAATGTAGGAACTCCCAGCATTACGGAGCAGCCACCGTAAACGGGGTCGTTCCTGAGGAAATCCATGAATCTTTCAAGACCAATTTTCCTGATATCATAGGGGCGGTCGGGAAAACCAACTCCCCATATGACAACCAGCGGTTTCCCCCTGTGGAAAAGGTAGGTTTTGTCGCCCTTCTGATTGGTTACCTTTACCGAATCCACGAGATATTTCCAGTCCGCAATGAGCTGTGAACAGTCTTCACCATCCTTCTTCAGACCTGAGAGATCGTACATTACGGCTATTGCTCTTTTATATTTCGATGCAGCTTCCAGGGCATTTGCAAGAATGGCTGTCTGTACCTTGCGTGAGTTCCCGGGCCGGGCCGAATTAAAAAAACGCTGCATGAACACTCCATCGAGCCCATATTCCTTCATCCATCGGAAGTGGAGATCAACAGTGCTTTTATCATCGGCGCTGAAAAAACGGGCAGTGGAACCGTCAGCATGCTTTAACCCTGTTTCATAGGTCTTTTCATACTCTGAAACATCGGGCCACATGTCTATGCTGATCCTTGCTGGATCGGGGTACAGGAGCTGCCCTTCGCGGGGTGAATGAAACCAGCCCTGGTAACCCGCCATAATCAGTCCCTTGTAGGAAGGATAAGCTGTCGACATGGAATGCCTGCTCTGAGCCTGTACCTCGGTAACGAGGGAGACCAGAAAGACAGCGCATACAGAAAAAATTGTTTTCATAATGAATTCTTTATATGTATCCCTGCTCAGAAGGCGGATGTATCGTAAAGCAGTTTCTTCATTTCTGACACGACACCTGCATGCGCCGGGCTGGCAGCAAGATTATTATATTCCACCGGGTCCTTTTCCTGGTCGTACAGCTCGCTCCCTTTGAGGCCATTATCCCATTCAGTGTATCTCCATTTTTCAGTCTTCACAGTCCTTCCAAGCATATCTCCTCTTTTTGTCACGGCACGTACCGACTTCCTGAACTCAAGCGAGGGGTCATTCAGAACTTTCTCAAAGCTCTTCCCCTCGAGATATGAAGGGACTTCATTAAGCCCCGACAAGGCGGCAAGAGTGGGATAAATATCGATGAACTCGAACATGGCACCGGTCACCGAACCTTTCTGACTTACTGCCTGGCCGGCAATAATAAAAGGAGCATTTGTTCCCTTTTCGAACACTGTTACCTTATTCCACCAGTTGTGTTCGCCGAGATGGTAGCCATGATCGCCCATAAGGATTATAAGTGTATTGTCAAGCTGGCCCGATTCCTCGAGTGCCGTCAGCAGCTTTCCAACCTGGGCATCCATGAAACTTGTACAGGCATAATATGACCTCAGGAACTCGCGCTTATCCATATCGGTAAACTTGTCAAATACGGCAGTCTCCGAAGGAAGCGTATGCTTGTACGGAGCCACCCAGCCCGGTGGGACAACAGGAGGGTCACAATCTTCAAGCGGGTACATGTCGAAGTATTTCCGGGGGGCCCAGAAGGGATCATGAGGCTTCTGAAAGCCGACAGCAAGGAAAAAAGGCTTCTCCCTCTTATTCATTATGAAGTCAGCTGCCTTTTGTGCAATCTGCCCGTCGGACTGGTCCTCGTCCCCTCCCTCTGCAGCCATCCATTCGCACCATTTCAGAACGCCGCCTGTCATGTTTCGCTTTTCCCCGGTTTTCCCGGTTTCAGTTGGACCGAATGAATAGATTTCATCCCAGGCCTTGAGATCATTGTGTTCCTTCCCTCCATGGAATATTTTCCCTAGCGACATAGTATAATAACCGTTCTTCCTGAAAAGGTAAGGCAGTGTTACCCTGTCGCCGAGTATTGACTGAAGCGACTTCACATTGTCAAGTATCGTGGTTGTCTCGGGCTTCAAACCTGTCAGGAATGACGACCTGCTCGGGTTGCTTACTGCAAAGTTGCAATAAGCATTGCTGAACCTGATTCCCATGCCTGCCAGCCTGTCGATGTTTGGTGTTTTTACAACCGGGTGTCCGTAACATCCCAGGTTGGTAGTAAGATCATCAACTATTATAAAAAGTACGTTCTTGTCATGGGTGCCTTCAACCGAGTACGACATGGGAGTGCAGGAACCCAGGAGCAATGATCCCAGGATAAGTTTATTATTCATCGTCCTGACAGCAATTTTACCTTTCATATATACAGTTATGTATTTTAACACAGGCTCAGTATACGAATATATGTGATATTCTCTACAATTAAGTAACTAATAATTAATACAATAACTAATATTGTCAGGATTAATGTATTATTAATCTTTTCTTAATTAACAAGAGTTAAAAAGCAATTAATTTTAAGAAACGGAGCTGTATTTTTACTTCAGGATTAAGTGAACACTGTCAATACAAAAAAGCTTATGAGAAGCAAAATCAGGATAGCATCAATTCTCGCGGGGGCTGTCATTCCTTCCGCGGTAACAGCAACAGGAGAAAAGGTTTCAAAACCAAACCTTGTGATAATCCTGGCCGACGATATGGGATACGGAGACATCTCCTGCTACAACAGCAGCCAGGTAAAAACCGGCAGCATCGACAGGCTTGCCTCCGAGGGAGTGCGTTTCACTGATTTTTATGTACCTACGCCCTATAGCGCTCCATCGAGGGCCACCCTGCTCACCGGCAGGTTTCCACTAAGGCACGGGATGGTGCAGAATCCTGCTCCCGATGCAGGAATTGATGATCCCGGCCTTCCGGCATCTGAAGTTACAATGGGAGAGATCTTCCAGTCGGCAGGCTATAGCACCAAATGCATAGGGAAATGGCACCTCGGGCATAAACCCGAATTTTCCCCGGTGAAACATGGTTTCGATGAATATTACGGGATCCTGTATTCAAATGACATGCGCCCGGTGCAGCTTATTGAAAACATGGACACCGTTGAATATCCTGTGGATCAAAACCTCCTTACGAAAAAATACACATACAAAGCCCTTGATTTCATCAGGCGAAACAGCAAGTCACCCTTTTTCCTTTACCTGGCCCATGCAATGCCGCACAAGCCTCTCGCTGCCTCTCCGGAATTCTATACAGGGGGCACTCCCAGCGAACTCTACGCCGCCGCAATCAGGGAGCTCGACTGGTCGACAGGGATGATTATAAAAGAACTGGAGGACCTGAAGCTGCTCGAGAACACAATCGTCATCTTCATGTCGGATAACGGACCCTGGTACGGGGGAAGCACAGGAGGTCTGAAAGGCATGAAGGCAAATAACTGGGAAGGCGGAATACGCGTTCCTTTTATAATAAGATATCCGAAGAAACTGCAGAAGAACCTGACAGTCTCCAGCCCCTGCTGGTCACCGGATATCCTCCCTACAGTAATGGGGCTCACTGATATCAAAGCCGATCCCGGCATAATCCTCGACGGGCAGGATATCATGCCGCTGCTAAGAGGTAAACAGATGGCTCACAACCCGATCTTCTCAATGAAGGACAGGCAGATAAAGACAATACGCGATGGCAGGTGGAAGCTGTTTGTAGTAACGCCTGACTATTACAAAAGCACGGATCTTGAAAACTGGAAAGATCCGAGAGGGCCTGACGGTACAACAATAATTGCCCCTGCAGCACAGTTCACCCCGGCTGCCTATCCCGGAATAAAACCTGAGAAGATGTCCGGGGAGATGCTGCTATTCGATCTTGAAAATGATCGTACTGAAAGCATTGATCTGTCGTCAAAGTACCCGGAAATCAAGAGTGAAATGATCAAAAAATATGAAAACTTCCTGAAGTCAGTTAAATGAATCAGAAATAAACAATTTACATCTGGTCAATAACAAAACCTGAACTCTCAATACCGGGCAGCCTGGTACCGGAACAGAATACTCAGAAAAAAACAAAGTCAGGAATTCCGAAAAGGCAAATGCCGCAAATGCTACTCTTACGGTATTCCACCGAAGCTATTTCCCGGTTTGCTTGTCATCACAATTCTTAAAAGCCCCCCATTTAAGATATCCTGGTGGCTGATAGTGCCTTTGGAGTGTTTCCGCCCGTTCAATTCCACATCACTGATATAGATGTTTTCGGGGCTGTTATTCAGAGCTTCAACTGTAAATTTCTTCCCGTCAGGCAGAGTGATGGTTGCTTTATCAAACAGGGGGCTTCCAAGCACATAGTCACCGGATGCCGGGAACACGGGGTAAAAACCCAGAGATGAAAAAATGTACCAGGCCGACATCTGGCCGCAATCCTCGTTTCCAATCACGCCGTCGGGGTCGTCGTGATAAAACTCCTTCATTATATAACGGACTTTCTCTGCCGTTTTCCACTGCTGACCTGAATAAGCGTACAAGTATGCTATGTGATGGCTTGGTTCATTGCCATGGGCGTACTGACCTATAAGACCAGTAAGATCAACCAGAACCTCTGAACTATCATTGGATTTCAGAGTAAAGAAACTATCGAGTCTTGCATTAAAAATATCTTTCCCCCCCAGGAAATCAATTAAACCCGGTACATCCTGTGGAGCAAGCCATAAGTATTGCCAGGCATTGCCTTCGGCATAATCGGCAGCCCAGGGCTTTGTAGATCTGAACGGGTAAAACTCCGGATTGCGGGTACCATCACTCCTTATTCCCCTGAAAAAACCAACTGACTGATCATAATAAAGCCGGTAGTTTTTTGCACGCCTGCTGAAATAGGTATAGTCTTCGTTTTTACCTAAAGCCTTTGCCATTAAAGCTATACTGCCATCAGATACTGATAATTCCATAGCCTGTGCAACTCCCCGTCCCACGCTGTTTTCCACCGGAATGGGTTTCATGTCGCGCAGATAGTCGAGCCCGCGCAGGTCCGACATAGCTGTTTTTCTTATTGCCTGGTAAGCTTTTTCGGCATCAAATCCCCGGAAACCTTTAAGATAAGCCTCAGCAACTATCTGCAGACTGCTGATGCCCGGCATTGTTCCGGTTTCATATCCATTAAGGTGCCAGATGGGCATATGACCCTGACTGTCATTAATTGCTAAAATACTATTGATGAAGTCATTAACACGATCAGGAGCAGTGAGTGCAAACAACGAATGTTCGGACCGGTAGGTATCCCATGTTGAAAATATCGAATAGTTTGTAAATGCAGGTGCATTATGAATTTTATTGTCCGCTCCCTTATAGGAACCATTATGATCGTTAAACAGCGATGGATGAATCATTGAATGAAACAGGGCAGTATAGAAGATCCTTTTATCAGACTGATTCTTTGTATGAATTTCGATCCGCGAAAGTTCCCTGTTCCATTTTGCATCTGCTTCTTTCACTGTCCCGCTGAAGTCCCAGCCCGGAATTTCCGCGTCAATGCTGGCAAGTGCATTTTCGGCACTTACTGGCGAAATGCCCACTTTTAACTGAACAAGATCACCTTCAATAAATCCCAGCACTCCTTTCACCGAATTGCCCTGCCCCTTCTTCCCTGGGAGCGGTTTATCTTCGTTAAAAATCACCAGGTCTTTTATGGGTTTTGACGAACGGATAGCAAAAAAGACCTGTTGTTTCTTAGCCCATCCCGATGAAAAACGGTATCCCTTAAGCGTAAATTCATCTGTCTGTTCCAGGTAAGTATCGGTGCTTTTGTCGTTGATTCCTTCCTTCAGGTCAATAATCAGATGGGCCTCCCTTCCTTTCGGGAAAAAATATTTATGAAAGCCCACCCTCTCGGAAGCTGTCAGTTCAACTGCCACTCCGTTATCGAGTTTTACGGAATAATATCCGGGCCTGACAACCTCATTTTTGTGGCTGAAAGTGCTTAAATATCCATTGTGAGGGAATTCCTGCCTGCCTTTATCCAGCTTCAATTCCCCGGGAACCGGCATGATTAATACGTCTCCAAGATCCCCAATGCCTGTACCGCTGAGGTGCAAATGTGAAAACCCTATTATCAGGCTATCGGAATAATGATACCCCGAACACCAGTCCCAGCCTTTATAAATGTTGTTCGGACCAAGTTGCACCGCGCCAAATGGCACGCTTGCCCCGACAAATACATGTCCATGACCTCCTGATCCGATAAGAGGATCAACAAACTGTGTTATTTTCTGTGCCCCGGAATATTCATTTGTCCCTATACAGATCAGTAACAGAAGGCTAAGCTTTATCAGGCTGAAATTACATTTTATACCCTTGCCGGACATACAGGATGAGTTTGTTTAAGATTTATCAGTAGTCAATGCATACTGCCTTCAGAAGGAGGTGCTGCCTCCGGGCCGCTTCCCCAGGAGGTATTAGCCTTATTCCCCATTACAAGCTCCAGAACTCCGCCGTCTTTAATGTCATCGTGGCTGAACCAGGTTTTATTCCACTCTTTACCGTTAAGCCTTGCCGACTGTATGTACTTGTTGTCGAACGAGCAGTTTATTGCTTTGATTTTAAACACCTTGCCATTTGCAAGGCTCATTTCAGCTTCCTCAAAGACAGGACTGCCAATATTGTAAACAGGCATGCCGGGAGTGACAGGGTAAAAGCCAAGCTGGGAAAATACCACAAAAGCAGAGGTGCCTCCACCATCTTCATCACCGGGAATGCCCATGAGATCATTTCTGAACCATTCATGGAGAAGGGTTCTTATCGCTTTCTGGGTCTTCCAGGGCTTACCGGCATAATTGTACAGGTAAGGAATATGAAGTGAAGGCTCATTGGCCATCGAGAACTGGCCGACATTGCCGGTATGATCGGGCAGCTGGGCGTAGAACTCAAATTTGCTCTTCCCGAGCGGCTCCGTGAATGTGGCATCGAGATTCGAAACAAAAGCCTCATTTCCACCCATCAGCGATATGAGATCAGCGATATTATGCTGCACATCCCAGCGGTAAGTCCAGGCATTGTTCTCTCCATAATAACCCCTCGCTCCCTGACCCCCGGAGAATTTATAGTCAAAGGGCATTATGAAAGAGCCCTTGCTGTCCTTCGGGTGAAAGAAGCCGGTTTCAGGGTTGAAGAGGTTACGATAATTGTATGACGATCTGAGGAAATAATTATAGTCTTCAGTTTTGCCCAGTTCCTTTGCGATCTGTGCAAGGCACCATTCATCATAGGCAGTGCCGAGGGTAACTGCAACAGGCTGGCGTCGTTCGAAAGAGTGTACTTCAGGGATAGTTTCTGTTTCATCCTCCCTTAGTGCGGGAATATAGCCATGCTCCCTGTAAAAACGATCGAGCTCTCCAGCAGGCTTTCCCGACCAGGGAGCCAGCGTTTTCTCTGTTATGCCTTTCATGCAGGATATATATGCTTTTTCAAGGTCGAAGCCTCTTAATCCCTTCCTGTATGCATCTATCGCCGTTGCCACGGCATGATTTGAATTCATCCGGCGGCTGTCGCCGGTAATCTCGGGGAAAGTAGGCATCCAGTTTTCGGGCATCTGTTCAGCCATCAGCAGGTATGAATTTATTATGTCGGTTTCCATTTCAGGTTCGATCAATACCCTGAGAGGATGTGTTGCCCTGTATGTATCCCAGATCCAGTCGTCGGTGTAGAACGGCTTTCCTTCCGAATCATGAATTTTGCCGTCGAAGGCACTGAAGTACCTCCCGTCCTCGGTGATATTAACCGGCCGCTCGTAAGTCCTGTAAAGCGAGGTGTAAAATACAGCAAGTTCATCAGGCGATCCTCCGCTTACTTTCATTTTTCCAAGGGTCTCGTTCCAGGTCTTCCGTCCCGCGGAAGCCAACAGGCCGAGGTCAAATCCTTTTATCTCCCTTGCGAGGTTATTCTTTGCCTGTGACTCGTCAATAAATGAAATTCCGTACCTGACATTTAAAACTGAATCCCCGGGATTGTAATACAGTACAATGCATGCGTTTCGCCCGGCAGCTGCAGCAGCTCCTTCTGACAGTGCTCCGTTGTTCAATACTCCGGAGGTACGGGGATTTTTATCCGGTTCAAGGTAAATGTAAACCCTGGTATTATTCTCAAGATTCTGGTAGCCCGAAACTGCTTTGCCGTCCCACTTCAGTTCACCGTTCCGGGAATTGACTATCAGGTACGAGGGCTTATTGCCGGAATACCTGATCTCATACATGGCCGACTGGTGAGACACTGCATAAGATATCCCGGTCTGTTGTTCGTCAAGGAAAACACTATAAGAATAGGGTGTTATTTTCTCGAGATCATAGCTGTAGCTGACAACCGGTTTCATGTCATTCTGATCGCCCTGGAACGGACTCAGGTTGAACGCAGAACTACCGCGGTGGCTTGTTATCATCAGGGGCAACCCATGCAACAGGCGGCCCGTATAGTCCCTTCTTTCCGGATAAACGCGGAGGAGGCTGTTCGGCAGGTGTATTGTCGGGAATGTAGGCACAAGAAGGTGGCTTATGTTCCCCATGTATGGATTAACAAGGTCAACGGGTTCCGTGGTTTCAGTCTGGTAGTCCTTACAGGAACCAATAACAACGGCTGTAGCTATTAGAATCAAAGCATTTCTTAGAGTATGCATAGCAGTCTGGGCTATAATTAATTTATTTACGGGCTATCGGGCTGCATGAGCCGGAAGGTTAACAGCAGATGGCCGGGATAAAAATAACAGATCGAAGAAAAACAGAGGGTATCCTGCAATTAATATTAGATTAATAATTGCATAAAACGACGTGCATATCCCGGAATTTATACAAAACAAGTCCTCTGCATCTGCCTTTCAATGAAAAAACCTTCATGCACAACCCGGAATTCATAAAAGACAAGGTCTTTGCTTGTCACGGCTTATCATCGATACGAATTCTAAAAGGTTATTTTCTGAAGCAGGTAGTAGCCGTTAAGCTCCCTTGTCTCTTTTAAGCCGATATCAACTGGTCTTTCCGATTCCGGATCAAAGAGCTGTATTGAGAGCCAGTACACGCCCCGGGGTTTCCCGGTGATCTTTGCTGAATACTTTTCAGTTGAAACCCTGCCAGGCAGCCAGTTTTTGTTTCCCGAGTCGCCGGCCTGGAAATCAATTGAACCCGAATCGCTGTTCAGCGGGATAAGTCTTCCTTTGAGAATATAGGATGCATAGGCTGGTGCCACACCCTTATTAAGCCACTCTATTTCGAACGAAAGATCCGCCTTAGTGTTACTGGTTGTGGTTACTGATCGGGGGAAATACCAGTAACCGCACATATTCAGCATCTCTTTCGTAAATTCAGGATTGTCCGCCAGCCATTCACCCAGGTATCCGTGAAAGCCTACATAGGTCGGATGAATGATCCTCACCGCGTTGCGAAAAACATCGGCGCCGCTTACCTTGTACTCCGGAATTATTCCGGCTCCGTTTTTGCCGGGCCAGTACCCGTTCGATTTTACTTTCCCATAGTGTTCCAGTTCAAACACGGTGGGCCTGTATTTATAAACCTCAGCGAAAAACTCCGGGTGCCTGACGGTCCAGGTACTGAGCTCGTTCTGCATATAACCCTGCACCATCGGGCTGTCGTCGCGCAGCGAGCAGCCCTTTTCAAGAGAATATTTCAGCAATTCCTTTTTCTCGGATTCCGATTTTGTGGAAGCCAGCAAATCGCGCGACATGTCGCCGTGGAAATAATGGTGGTAGCCCCAGGTGATGAAGGGCTTGCTCTTGTCCTTGTGGGCGGCGAGCGCCGCCTTCAGGCGCTTCTGGTAGTCCTTGTCGTTGCGCACCGCCGGCGAGAAGCCGTCGATCGCGTCCCAGTCCTCGATCGAGATAACCTTGGTATTCATCGTCAAGGCCGCCAGCACCGGGTGCACGTGTTGCTCGACGAAGCCGGCGATCACAACCTTGTCGTTGAAGGTCTCGTCGAACCGTGCATTGCTGCCGGCCACGGCG
>JALOMK010000210.1 GCA_025455505.1 Bacteroidales bacterium | reverse complement strand
GCTGTATCGACGGCCACCATATCAGTGGATACCAGAAGGGATTTCATCAGGCTGACGTCGGCCTCGGAAATGCCGCGCGGGCCGTTTTTCATCATGACGCGATAGGCATCCACGATATTCAGGGTGGGCTTTTTGGTATAGGTGCAGTAGTCGGCGATGCACTGGTGCAGGTCGTTACGATGCCAGTAGCCCCTGTCCCAAACAAGACCCATTGCATTCTTCAGGCAGCATGTCATCCTGGTTGAGCTATGGTCTTTAAGGACCGGGACATTGATATATACATCGGTTTCAAGCAGTATTTCATGCACTTTCGCACTTTTCAGCCTGATGGCGTCAGGAATCACAATCTCCCTGTAATAGTTCTCAGAATTGCCAGGAACCATTTTGGCTCCAACAGATTTTGCAGCCTTTTCTATGCCTGAATTTTTATAGCAGTTAACCCAGTTGTCGCAGGTATGGTCAGCAACGTAAACTTCTTTCGCCCCGGCCCTGAAACAATGTTCCACTATTCTTTTTACAAGGTGGGGATTGGTATTTGCTGCCAGTTCAGGAATAACATCCCAGCCTATATTAGGCTTGACAAGCACTTTCTGTCCCTTTTTCACGAAGAGGTCCATCCCGCCATACTCCTGCATGCCCAGGTCGAACATTTGCTCAGGCTCCCCTCCCATCACCGCAACCATGTCATACCTGGGAACTTCAGGAGCTGCTGCCCAAAGCCTGTCGTAACCGCCAAGGCTAACAGCTGCCCCTGCCGCAAGTCCTGCACCTGCCGAGGATCTGATAAAATCACGTCGCTTCATGCCAGATTAATGTTTGGGTAAACCAGGTAACTCCCTGTGAGCCGAAAATACAACTTTTTTTTCGTTTCCCATAAAAACAGGATGTAGTATCTTAGCATCCGTTTTGGAACACCCGAAGAAAACAGGAAATGTCCTTAACAAAATTCCCGATTTGTTGTTTTAATTTTAACTGCTGATACTGCTTCCCATTATGAAAATCCTGACTTATGATTGTTTTTCCGGAATAAGCGGAGACATGAACCTCGGTGCAATGCTCGACCTTGGAGTAGAAAAAGAATATCTTATCATGCAGCTTGACAAACTGAAGCTTGAGGGCTGGGAACTGCTTGCAGAAAACTCACAGAGGCACGGAATCAAGGGGACACTCGTAACTGTGAGGCAGACCAGGCATGAGCATGTTCACAGGCACCTCTCTGACATTCAGGAGATTATTGAAAAATCAGATCTCGAAGCTTCAGTAAAGGCTCTGAGCATGAAGATATTCATGAAAATTGCAGTTGCCGAGGCAGCCGTTCATGGAACGAGCATCGACAAAGTTCATTTTCATGAAGTTGGAGCAGTTGATTCAATAATCGACGTAACAGGGGCGGCAATCTGCTTCGATGCCCTGGGAATCGACGAAGTCAGATTAGGCGCACTTGAGCTCGGAGGAGGCTTTGTGAACTGCGACCACGGCAGATTGCCCGTTCCCGCCCCGGCCACAGCTGAGATTGTAAAAGGCATGCCTGTGACTATGGGAGGAGTCGACTTTGAAGCCACTACTCCTACAGGTGCAGCAATACTTTCGGCTCTAATTACTGACCCGGGTGCCTCATCCCCTGTTTCGATAATCAGAACAGCCTATGGCATTGGGCAGAAAGACAACCCGAAAGTACCGAACATACTGCGTGTTTTCCTGGCGGAATCAGAGGAAAGAAAGGCCGGGCATGATTCCTTCAAGCTCGAGTGCAACATTGATGATATGAATCCTGAATTCTATGATCATGTGAGCGAGCGCCTTTTCAGCGCCGGAGTTTCTGATGTATTCCTTCAGAGTATAATTATGAAAAAAGGCAGGCCCGCCACTATGCTGTGCGTGATTTGCGAAGCCGGTGCTGTTGAAAAGGCCAGGGAGATAATCTTCTCTGAAACCACAACCCTTGGAATCAGGACCTTCCCTTTCAGAAAGGATACCCTTTCGCGCCGCTATGATACTGTCAGTACTGAATACGGAAACATAACGATAAAGATTTCCCTCCTGGGAGACAAAATTCTTTCGGCAAAACCGGAATACGAGGAATGCAGGAAAGCGGCTGTCGCCATGGGAGTACCGCTGAAAACAGTGTATGAGGAGGCAGTAATAGCCTCACGGAAGTTTACAGGATGAATCCGGGCGGAAAAATAATAACGATAAAAATGGATAAGAAAATAATAAAACTCGATAGTATATTGAATGAACTTGCCCCCCTTGCCGTTGCGTTTTCGGGGGGTGTCGACAGTTCCTTCCTACTTCACAGGGCCAGGAAGGTAATAAACGATTCTGTTGTGGCTGTAACAATTAAAACCCCATACATGCCCGAAAAGGAAATAGCCGAGGCCGTTTCCTTCGCCGGGAATGCCGGTGTAAAACATAAAATCCTGAACACAGGGTTTCCCGAATCAATCAGGCACAACCCCCTTGAGCGATGCTATCTCTGCAAGAAGAAACTGTTCACTGAATTGATTGCATTTGCCTCTCAGGCCGGGTACACAAATGTAGCTGACGGGACCAATGCCGATGATGAGGGTGATTTCAGGCCAGGGATGAGGGCGCTTTCGGAAATGGGAGTCAGGAGTCCGCTCAGGGAAGCAGGTCTCACCAAAAATGAAATCAGGGCCCATCTCAGGGATGAGGGACTTGAAGTGTGGGATAAGCCTGCGATGGCCTGCCTGCTTACAAGAATCCCCTATGATACGGCAGTGAGTGAAGAAATGCTCAGGATGATAGAGAATGCAGAATACCTGATGTTCGAGGCCGGATACCCGGGGACAAGGGTAAGGATTCACGGTGATCTTGCAAGGATAGAGTGCCTGCCCGGCTTCCTCGACAAAATGGTTCAGAAAGGCGAGAGGGACAATATAACAGCAGGCTTGAAGAAATTAGGCTTCAGATACATATCTTTGGACCTTGAGGGATACCGTACAGGCAGTTCAAACCCGCAGAATAAAATGAAATGAATGCAAAGGAAATTGAAAAGCTTCTGAATGACGTAAAATCAGGTCAGACATCTGTCGAAAAGGCTCTCGACGCCTTGCGTAATTTTCCTTACACCGACCTCGGATTTGCAAGGATAGATAATCAGAGGGAACTGAGGACAGGTTATCCGGAGATTGTATACTGCTCTGGTAAGACTGAGGAACAGGTAAGGGAGATATTCAGGATAATGTCGGAGAGGGAAAACAGCGTCATCGGCACGCGTGCCACTCCGGCCCAGTTTGCAGCAGTCAGTGAGATAATGCCGGATGCCCTCTACCACAACGTGGCCAGAATTATATCACTCCAGAAGAAAAAGCCTCCGCGGCCCTCAACTTCTATAGCTGTCGTCACGGCAGGAACCTCAGACATGCCTGTGGCCGAGGAAGCTGCAGTTACAGCAGAGCTTCTCGGAAACGATGTAGTGAGGATCTACGACGCAGGAGTTGCCGGCTTACACAGGCTCCTCGACAAACTTCCCGAGATAAGGAAATGCAGGGTTGTTGTTGTAATTGCAGGGATGGAAGGAGCTCTCGCAAGCGTAGTGGGGGGCCTTGTTGACAAACCTGTAATAGCAGTACCGACGAGCGTTGGTTACGGGGCAAATTTCGGAGGGCTGTCCGCATTGCTTACAATGCTTACAAGTTGTTCGGCAGGAGTGAGTGTTGTGAATATCGACAACGGCTTTGGCGCCGGTTTCTCAGCCAGTATCATTAACAGGATGTGACAAACAGGGACCTGATGTCCGGAGCACTTCTTCTTTCAACGGCCTACCTGCCTCCCCTTGAATACTTTTCTGCAATGATCGCGGCAGAGGAAATCATTATAGAACGGATGGAGAGCTATCACAAGCAAACCTACAGGAACAGGTGTTACATTCTCAGCGCCCATGGGCTCCAGATACTTACAGTGCCTGTAAGGGAAGGAAGTTTCAGGACGGTTCCGGTTCGTGACCTCAGGATCGATTACAGCAAACGGTGGCAGCAGGTACACATGCGGGCTCTTGATGCAGCCTACAGGGGTTCGGCATTTTATGATTATTATTCCGACGGTTTTAAAAGTTCAGTAATGAAAGGACATGAATTCCTTCTTGACCTCAATAATGAACTTCTTTCCTACCTGGCCGATTGTCTTTCTATCAATAAAAAGATAAGCTTTTCCGATGCATTTCTGCCGGCCTCAGATTCGCCTTCCGACAAAAGATACCTAATTACACCAAAAAAGGAGAGTCCTCTCCTTCAATTAAAATACCGGCAGGTATTCCGTATTTCTCTATGGATAAGGAATCTGCCTTCTGCATTTGCGTGGGTGTTAGAATATATTCCATATTAAACTGGGAATTTATTTAGTTTTTCATTTTTATAAAATTCAATATACAAATGTTTCACGAAATTCATTTTTTCTTTTATATCCTTTTCTACAAATTGTAATTTTTGAAACTAACCTGATACAAAAACGTAGTTACATTGTTAATAATAGGAATATGAAAAAAATAACAGATATAGAATTGACCGGATTGCAAAAAAGCGTATTATGGATAGTCGCTTTATCCGGCATTTTAATCAAAGTTGTTTTTGACTCTTTTTTCCTTTTACTTGAGCAATATGACTCATTTGCTGCAATTTCTATTAGGTTGTTAATATCACTTTTAACTTTTTTCTCGCTTCTAATAATATTTTTCGCTGGTTTTAATACTACTCTGACAATTAATGAAACTGGATTTGACAGTTATATATCTGACCTGCTTAAACTTCTTTCC
>JALOMK010000209.1 GCA_025455505.1 Bacteroidales bacterium | reverse complement strand
AGATCACAATAATGTTATATATGAATATAATAACCTCATCTGGGCTGCCGATCTGAAGACTCTTTACAACATCACTGATAAAGAATCCATGGCGCCCGAAACCAGGCTTAAATACGACGCTGCCAGAACAGGGTTCATGAAAAACAGGGGCGGTGATTCTGTGTTTTCACTCTTTGTTGAAGTCAACGAACCTCCTGAAAGTTTCAGGAGTATTGCACACGGGCATTTCTTTTACACACCCTCGAGACAGGGACTGGGAGAAATTCACCGGAAGGAACTCGATGACCTGCTGCAGAACTTTGACAAGAAGAGCAAGCCGGAGATAATGGAATGGCTCGACAGGTTTACCCGCCTGAATACGTACGAGATCTCGATTCCCGTGCTTAAAGACCCGGAGCTTGCTCCGCCCGGGAAGACGGGCATAATAATAAGCCTTCTGTCAGAATATGAACTGTTCGCAAAAATCCGCCTGGCAGGCTGGATCGACGAGTTTGTCGCAGAACTTGAAAACCGCATCCTCGACGTGATAGCCGGATCTGTCTACCCTCTGATTAAGAAAAAGAAGATAGCCCACTTTTCATTCTCTCCTCTGAGCATCGAGAGCAGGGTTGGCAGTTCGGAAGGTGCAATTACAGGATGGGCATTCCGTGAGAAGATGCCGGTTGTGAATAAAATTCAGTATTCCGACAGATCAGTTTACACACCGTTCCCGAATATTTTCCAGGCGGGCCAGTGGGTTTACAGCCCCGCAGGAGTTCCCATGTCGATACTTACTGGAAAACTCGCCGCCGACAAGGCTATACGCCAAAAGAAGAAAAAAGCAAAGAGATCCGGTTCTGATTCAAATCCTGAGGCACTTCACAATTAAGAACCCGGAAAATGATACAGGTCAGGTCCCTCTCGAAATCGTTCGGAAAAATTGAAGCCGTAAAGGATGTTAGTTTCAACATCGAGAAGGGGGAGATCTTCGGCATACTGGGACCTAACGGGGCCGGGAAATCAACAATAGTCAACATACTCAACACACTGCTCCGGGCCGACAGCGGGGACGTTGTGATTGACGGGATAAATACAAGGGACGACGGCAAGAAGATAAAGCTGATCATGGGTGTTGTACCCCAGGAGATATCATTGTACGAGGAACTCACAGCCTATGAGAACCTGATGTTCTGGGGCGGATTGTACAGGATCCCAAAGGCTGAACTGAAGGAAAATGCCTTGAAAACGCTTGACTTTGTGGACCTGCTTAACAGGAAAGATGACCGTATAAACACATTTTCCGGCGGCATGAAACGAAGGATCAACATAGCCTGCTCCCTCCTGCACAAACCCAGGATTCTTATCCTCGATGAACCAACAGTGGGCGTCGACCCGCAGAACAGGAACCATATTTTCGAGGTAATCGGCAGGTTGAATGACGGGGGAATGACCATTATATACACAACCCATTACCTTGAAGAAGCTGAACGTTTCTGCGACACTATTTCAATAATCGACATGGGCAGGATAATCGCCCGCGGCACACTGAAGGAGTTAAGAAAAATAAGTGATGCAAAAGACCTCATTACAGTAAAACTTGCCGGCAGCGACTGCGATACGGTTGAAAGGATTAAATCCGAAAATCCGTCAGTGGTGTATGATATTCACACTAATACAATAAAGGTTGAATGCGACAACATTGTCAGGGATATCCCTGCAATCATTAACAGGATACAAAACTCGGGGGGTGTGATAGAAAGGATTCATACGAGGGGCACAAGCCTCGAATCAATATATCTGAAACTCACCGGCAAAGAACTCAGAGACTAAGCCATGCTGCACCTTTTTATAAAAGACCTGAGACTGTTTTTCAAGGACAGAAAGGCTGTAATTCTTGCATTTCTGCTCCCGATAATACTTATAATCCTTTTTGCCATGGCCTATGGCAGCCTCGGCAACACAGACGGACGTTCCGAACCTGTAAAGCTTCTTGTAAGCGACCTTGACAAGACGGGCATCTCATCAACTATTGTAAACAGGCTCGACTCGCTCGCGGAAATAAAGACAGTTCCTGCTGACTCTGCGAAGGCCAGGGAGCTTGTAGTGAGGGGAAAGTACGCATGTGCGATGCTGATTCACAAGGGCTTCGGAGATTCGCTCCGTACAGGCAGCCTCGTTCCCGTAGTCCTGATCTACGACAGATCGCGTGAAATAGAGATAGGCATAGTATACCAGGGACTTTCCGGAATTATGGCCTCATCGGCGGGGAATATAGTTATTGAAGAAAACCTCAGGAAATACATCCTGGAACGCTTCCCTTTCATTGGCAGCAGCATGGGTGAAAGCATCCTCGGCGATGCAATGAAGATCGGCACCGAAAAGCCTTTCATTGCGATGAAATCAGTTGTAGCAGAAAAAAATGATGTCAGGCTCGGACTTGTACAGGCCGTTGCGGGGACCGCGATACTCATGCTTTTATTCAGCGTTGCGGGAATCGGCACCAGCATTCTTGAAGAAAAGGAGAACGGAACCATTAACAGGCTGCTATATTCCCCCCTGAAAGGAAGCACGATACTTTACAGCAAAATGCTATTTGCGTTTTTTATTTCAATTGTGCAGTTGTCAGTTATGTTCATTTTTGCATGGCTGTCAATGGGACTCGACCTGGGTGTCAATCTGCCGGGACTGGCGCTTATGATAATCTCAACATCAATCGCTGTGTCGAGCCTCGGGATTTTCCTGGCCGCTATTGCAAAAACAAGGCAGCAGGCCCAGAACCTGAGTACTATAACAATTCTTGTGATGTCGGCCCTCGGCGGGAGCATGATACCTCTCTTCATTATGCCCGCAATACTGCAGAAGATGGCTGTTCTGAGCATTAATTACTGGGCAATCCAGGGCTTCTACGACCTGTTCTGGAGACAATTGCCCCTGGCACAGATAATGCCTGAAATGCTCGTCCTTGTTATAAGCGGCCTGCTGATATCACTTGTTTCAGTCAGGCTGTTCAAAAGCAGGATAATGAGAATGTGACCATAGCTTCAGAAACGCTGACCTTTCACTTAGCCTCAGGAATCACTCGTACCTTATCGATTCAATCGGGTTCAGGTCTGCAGCTCTTTTTGCAGGCAGCCAGCCGAAGGTAATGCCGACAATTACCGAAAAAGCAAAGGCTATGAAAACAGAATAAAGAGTAAGGCTTGTTTTTACGTCGGTGAATAAAGCTATTACAAGCGAAAGGAAAATTCCGAAAAACACTCCTATAATCCCTCCTGTAACACTCATTGCTATTGCCTCCGATACAAATTGCCTAAGAATATCAATGCGTCGTCCTCCCACCGCCCTCCTGATACCGATCTCACGGGTCCGTTCAAGCACCGAGGCGAGCATTATGTTCATAATCCCTATTCCTCCGACAATGAGCGAAATTGCAGCTATCGAAGCAAGCAGCAGGTTGTAGATCCTGCTCTCCTTTTTTTCCTGCTCCATGAGCTCATAAGGAATCACTATGCTGAAATCATCATTGTTGAAATGCCTTCTGCGGAGAATTGTTCTTATGACTTCCGCGTTATCAATCAGCGCCTCTGAATTATCAAGCTTTACAGTCACCTGCTTCAGTTCGCTGGCAAGCTCATTTGCCATGGGGATGCGCTTGCCAAATGTCGAGAGCGGAATATAAACATCATTGTTCAGATCTCTTGCTGCAAGTTCTCCGACAGTCTCTGTAAACAAGGCCTTTGTATTCAGGACTCCAACCACCTCAAACCACTGGTCGCCCAGTTTTATATTCCTGCCCAGGGGATCTTCAAAGCTGAAAAGCTCGAGGGCTATATTGGCACCGAGAACACAGACTTTCAGTTGCCTCTCATAATGATCGGAACTTATAAAGATGCCCTTGTCTATCCTGTAATTAAGGATCTCAGTGCCCCCCGGAGTCACGCCTATCACGGTTGCCTTCGAAGAGCGGTCCTCGAACATCGCATCCAGCCTGGCCTCCGACTGCGGGGCTACTCCTCTTACACCAGGAAGAATCGAAACAATTGCCCTCGTGTCCTCAAGCGACAGCCCCTGCGAAAACTTCATCCTCACCTGCTCAAGCTCCGGATCTGTCATATCCTTGTCACGGATTATTATATTGTTTATCCCGAGATCCTGGTATTTAGCCATCGCCTGTTTCTTGGCTCCCTCTCCTATCGAGATCATTGTTATAACAGATGCAGTGCCAAAGATTATCCCGAGCATTGTAAGCAGCGACCTGAACTTATGGTCGCGAAGGCCGTAAACTGCCAGCCTTATGTTTTCACTTATTTCCATTGGCGCTTTTCATTAATTAGTTAGGATCTCCGAGGGAAGGACAAGCTCCTGTCCGGCATTTACATCTCCCCCGACAACAGTGAATGAGTTGTTCGAAGGCCCGGGAACAACTTCTGTCTTTTTAAGCTTTCCCCTCTTCCTGGCATAGACGTAGAAATGCCTGTTTTCCTCGAGAATGCAGCTGTTTGGCACATACATTGCATCGTCACTCTCCCATGTGATATACTCGCAGCTTACTGTCATCCCGGGCTTCAGCCTCACGTCAGATTCGTCAATAAGGATTTCGGTGGCTTCAGCCTTACGTCAGATTCGTCAATAAGGATTTCGGTTTTGAATATCTGTTTATCATCCCTGGGGATGCATACCTTAGCCACTGTTGTCACTTTTCCGTGAAATGGCACATTCGGAAGGGCATCGAGCCTTACTATAACATCAAGGCCCTCCTTTATGCGGCTGATATCATTCTCGAGGACAAAGCCGTCAACCTTCATCACCCTGATATCAGGTATCCTTGCAACGGGCATTCCGAGGTATACCTGGTCGCCCACCTTGATTGTCTGCCCCGTGCTCCAGTTCTCACCGGCGACAAAGATCCCTTCCATAGGACTCCTGATCGCGAACCTGTCGAGA
>JALOMK010000208.1 GCA_025455505.1 Bacteroidales bacterium | reverse complement strand
CGCCAGGATGGAAGAGATATATCATGAGAGCAGGCCTTCCCTTGTCCTTATAAGCTCACCCAACAACCCCACAGGCAACCGGCTGGAAGCAGGAGAACTGGAGCACCTTCTCGGTATCATGACAGGCAGCGTTGTTGTACTTGATGAGGCTTACTCTCTCTTCTTCAATGGCAGTGCGGCAAATGTGACTGACCTTGTGCGAAGGTTTCCCAACCTTATCGTAATCAGGACCTTTTCAAAATATTATGGACTCGCGGGGCTGAGGATAGGCTACGCACTGACGGGAGGAAGCCACGACAGGTTTGCCCTTTTCAGTGCCCGTTACCTGGGTTTCAACAGGCTCTCGGAACAGGTTGCCCTTGCGGCCCTCGATTCAAAGGAGTATTACGGGGATGTCTGCAGGAAAATGACTTCCGACCTCGACATGTTATTCAATGAGTTCAGCGCGATGCCTGGTTTCAGGCCCTTCCGTTCCTATGCAAACTTTATACTGGTTGAGATTCCCTTGTCAATCAAGGCTGATCTGAAGCAATATCTCAGTTCCCGGAACATGATAATAAAGTTCATGGATGAGGAGAGCCTTAACAGCCACATCCGCGTTACGATAGGAACACAGGAGCAGAACAGGCTGCTTGTTTCAATGATTAAAACCTTCCTTAAAGAAAGAAAAATACTTTGAACTGGATTGAGACATACAGGTCAACCCTCAAGATGAAGGAACTGGAGGAGATCCCGGATCTTCTAATTTACAGGCCTGCAGCCTTCATGATAGTGAGGCTCATTTACCCCACATCCATCACGCCCAACCAGGTATCGCTCACAGCTATCGTTATGGGTCTTACTGCGGGCGTCTTCTATGCCGGCGGAGACCAGCGCTCATACATGGCAGGAGCCCTGTTTTTCCTGATGTTCAACATTCTCGACTGCGCCGACGGGCAGCTTGCAAGGCTCAAGCGAAACGGTACTCCTGCCGGAAGGATAATCGACGGCGTCTCGGATTATATTGCGACGGCAGCTGTATTTACAGGTATTGCCATCGGATTTGCACTCCAATCCGGGAGGCCCGCATACTGGATGCTGATGCTTGTCTTAACGGCGCTCAGCACAATTGTTCACAGCCTGCTTGTCGACTATTACAGGCTTCGTTTCAGCAGCCATATGAGCGGCACGGGTTCTGTCTCAGGGCAGGATAACGAGATCTTCAGAAAGGAATACGAGGCGCTTAAGGGAAGAAAAGGCAAGGCTGCAGAAAGACTTGTACTTTATCTGTATTTGAGGTATACTGCATTGCAGGACCTTCTGGCAGCAAAGAAAGAACAGACTAAGGCTTTTGTCGCAACGCCCGAAGAGTATTACCGCAAGAACAGGCTCCTGATGAGATTATGGCTGTTTATAGGGCCTACCATGCAGGTAACAAACATTATAGTATGCTCGCTTATCGGCAGGTTCGATATTTTTATCTGGGTAGTGGTTGCCGGGTTCAACACTCTTGCCCTTGTCCTGTGGATTGCCCAGAAGATTGCCGACTCAACTTATAAAAAAGAATCCTGAATGAAGGCTGTTATACTTGCGGCAGGAATGGCCTCGCGCCTCCGGCCGCTTACAGACAACACTCCCAAATGCCTGCTTAAGGCGGGCAGCAAGACAATACTCGAAAGGACTATTGAGAACATTATTGCTAACGGCATAGAAGATATTGTTATAGTGACAGGCTTCCTGGAGCACATGATAAGAAACTATGTTGCAATGCGCTTCCCCGGCACCAGGTTTAAATTCTGCCACAACGAAAGATATGCATCAACGAATAACATCTATTCCCTGTGGCTGGCGGCAAAGGAACTGGAAGGGCATGCTATGCTGCTGATGGACAGCGATATAGTCTTCGACGGGCGCGTGATAACGCGGCTGCTGAATTCGGGGCATTCCGGCTGCCTTGCACTGAAAAGGCATGATGTGTCGGACGAGGAAATTAAGGTGCGGACCGATGAACGTGGCTGTGTAAGGGAGATCAGCAAGCTCGTGAAACCTTCTGAAGCAGCAGGTGAGTCGGTTGGAATAGAGCTTTTCGGAATTGATCTGACAGAACGGCTTTTCAGTTCTATCCACAGGCTGGTTGAGGTGGAGAAAAGGGAGAATATATTTTATGAAGTTGCTTTCCAGGAGCTGGCAGATAATAATTATGATATTTTTACAGTTGATATAACTGATTATTTTTGCATGGAGGTCGACACTGCCGACGACCTTAAAAGTGCGGCTGCTGTAACAGGGGATTAAAATTTGCATACAGGCTTAATGTCCGAAAGCATAATCACAATATCAATCGCCGGGCTGCTGGCAGGCTTCATTTTCTCGATGCCTATTGCCGGTCCCATAAGCATTCTTGTAGTATCGAATTCGCTCAAGGGAAAGGTGCGTTATTGCAACCTGCTTGCACTTGGCGCTTCCTTTGCCGACCTGGTGTTTGTTTTTGTGGCAGTGTACGGGATAACACGGTTCTATTCGGAATATAAACCGGCAATCCCTTATATTATGATGGCCGGCGCCCTCTTCATCTTCTACATGAGTTACAGGATAGCAAGGACAAAGATCGATTTCGAGCATATTGATGAAAAGGTTCATGTGGCAGAAGCTATAAAGAGGGGTGGGAGCGGAGGTTTTTATACCGGGCTTCTTGTAAACTTTCTCAACCCTACGCTCTTCTTCGGGTGGCTTACTTCCTCTTTCCTTGTTATTACGATAGTGTCGTCACTCGGTTTTAACACAGGGGGCCTCGATACCATGATAGGGCAGAGCATAACGGAGATAAACAACATCGGCGGAAACGTTGTCACAAAGCCGGAACTGCCTGGCTATCTCAAGTTCGATACCCTGCCGATGCTGAAAAAGACAAGCCCTGCAATAGTTCCGGCATCAGTCCTGCCCTACAATTACCATATGATTATCAGTCTCTCCTATGCTGCAGCCTTGTCGCTGGGCAGCATAATCTGGTTCATGCTTCTTACCCAGCTTATTTACCGTTGCAGGAAGTGGATCAGCGTGAATACGCTTAACCTTGTAATAAACTCGCTCGGCATAGTACTTGGGCTGTTCGGGATGTTTATCTTTTACAAGGCAATCACGATGATTTCATGAATATTTTCTTCTGACTTCCCTGCTGCCTGGCCAGGCAGTTTTGGTTTTCCTACCAGACCTTCATTATTACATGATCGCCGCTAAGGTTTGTGAAGGGCCCTGCGAGGTTGTTGGCAGCAGTGCGCCTGAGGCCCTGGTAGTCGCGGTCGATCACAATATCGGAATAGTCGGGGTTTGCGAAGGGCTCTTTCGGGATCCTTGCCTTGCCGAGGATCTCTGAATCAATAATTCTTACCTTGTTGAGGAAGAGTTCGTTGATATTAAGGTGAAGGTAGAGGTTTCCGTCTATCTCCTCGAATTCCGGATCGGGGTTGAATTTTTCGTCTGACAGGAGGCTCCTGTCAAAGGGCGATGGTCTGGCACCGGACAGGTATAAATTATCCGAGATCATTACGGGAAGTTTTGCATTCGCGTAAATTTCAAGGCCTGAACGGCCAGGCTGTGCTGAAGGCTGACGTGCAGCGCGTCCTGTAAAAATATTGTTAAAGAACCTGTCGTCGCCGCCGAGTATTGTTGTAAGCCCCGCGATATCAGTTGAATGGGCCAGGAAATACGGGGTGAAGCGGTTTGGCTCGGGCCACATGTAAACATCCCCGGCAATGAGGTTGTGGAGGTAGGCGCCGCCCTGCGACTGTGTGCGGATAGCCATGGGCGAGAGGAGAATGTTGTTGTCGACAACGAAGGGGCCGTGGTTCACTTCAAGGAAAATGTCTTCCATGTTATTGTTATACAGCAGGTTGGATGATACGCGCGTACCCTGGGTCATCCAGTCGAGCCAGATGCCCCTGCCGCAGCTGCTGATGTAGTTGTGACCTATGTAAGTGTCGATTGCCGCATGGAATTTAATGCCGCCGATTTCTGCTCCCGAGAACTGGCGCTTTGTCCAGATGTCGTGGATACGATTACGTTCTATCCTGCTGAAGATGGCCCCGAAACTACCGCAGATGCCTGCCTGTTCGCAGTTATATATTGTGTTGTTCCTGACTATGTGCGATCCGACATGCTCCCTGTCCCAGCCATTGCGTATTACCCTGAACATCACCTCAATGTAGTGAATGTTGCCGTCCCTGTTAACATTTTCGGCATCGGCGCTCCACACGTTGTGCCCGGTGTAGCGTTCCTTGCCCAGGGTGATGCCTGCGCATTTTGAATCGTGGATCCTGCAGTTCTCGATTATCCAGCCCATGTTCCAGTTTGTTGAGACGATGCCGACCTGCTCGGCTGTGGGTGCCGCCCACTGGGTGGCTGCCTGGCTTATGTCGAAGCCGCTGATTGTTATGTAGTTTATTTCAGGCTGATCAGGCCAGAAAACAGTCTTTCTGGTTGATATCTCGACAAGGTCCCTGTTGGGGTTTGCGTTTCTGAAATTGGCAAATATTGTCGTGTTATCCTTGTTGCTTTCGCAATACCACCTGTACATCGACCCTTCGGTGTCGGAGGCTCCTTTCAGGGGCTCGGGGCCTGTGAGGCGGGCAATGGATTCAACCTCGTAAAGCGATTTGCCGTTCAGGAAGACCTCGCCTGTGTGATGCACCCTTCCCTGCCTGTTGAACCAGTCGCCGTGTACTGAATCCTGGTAAGGGTTATAATCCCCGAAAAAGGAATTCGGGATATCCCCGAAAAAGGAATTCGGGATTGTGACTTTCCATATCCCGCTTTTCTCCCTTATCCAGCCTGTGATTACCTCCGAACCCTTGATTTCAACCTTTTCACCCTCGGCCGCCCTGTAAACAATCCTCAGGGAGTCACTTGTTCCACCGCGCAGAGGATTTATCCACTCGCGATATGTGCCGGCATGCACTACTATTTCATCGCCCGGCATGGCTGCTGACGCTGCTTTCGAGATGCTTCTGAAGGGATATGCTGCCGATCCTCCGTCAGAGTCCTTCCCTTTCACTGATACATGGTACTCCCTTGCAGAAAGCTGTTGGGTGGAGAGCAGCAGAAACGAAAGAAGTGAATATGCAGTAAATCGCATCGGATGTTTTTTTACGACCTAAATATCATAAAAAGCTGTGGAAAAATGAAGAAACAGGATGCTTAAAATCCAAAAAGAATATTATTGGGGTCTGATCTGATCCTTCGAAGTGTTGACGGGAATGCCGGGCCCTGGTAGAAGCCTCGCGGGAAGAGCTGTGCCGCGGTACTGCCTCCTGCCTAAGCCAGCACTGAAATTGTGCCGTAAACGGCAAGACCTGCAAGGGCGATGAGACTTCCCCATTTGGCAAGCTGCCTCATCAGGTTGTTGTAGGCGATACCGATTACAATACCGGCGACGGTACCTGACAGGGCGCCCCAGGTGCCTCCAATTGTGTAGCCGGCAAGACCCAGTCCTGCCACTGCAACAAGCAGTCCTGCAATAACCTGTATTACTTCGGCCCCCCCATCTGTCCGCACGGTATAGTCTTCTTCGGCTGCATGTGTATTTCTTTCCGGGAAGTATTCCATTGTCTGATGCGTTAATGTTACTTCATTAAGGAGACAGCATCTGGCCGCAAATGGTTGCATGCCGGCAATATGCCGGCTCCTGATCAACGGCTCCACACCTGGAGGCCATCTGTATCCTGAATAGTGAAACGCATCCGGCGAAGGAATTATTACATTTTTGTTACAAAATTTCGGCCTGGGGGCCCGGAGGGCATCACCGGGGGAGCATTATTTTTCTCTTTTGTCCGCAATTTCACCGTCTGCCATGCCGCTTCAGTTCATTCTGAGCAGCCTGACCCTTTCGGCTATGCCCTTCTGGTGTTCTTCTTCGGTCGATTTCGGGTCCTTCATCTCGAGGAAAAGCTTGCATGGCAATTCGCTGCAGGCACCGCAGTCCTTGAGTCCCTTAACGTTTACAGCGCAGTTATAGAGCGGGCATGTTTTATCGGGCATCATTTCCTTTGCCCAGAATGTTGAGCCTTTCACGTTCCTGCAGCCTGTGCAGGTAACATTGTAATACTCGCATTCATTGCATTTGAGTCCGCAGGTTGATAGTATCATGATCGGGGTTTTTATGCAATTTATAAAAAATCCGGGCAATTGTACTACGTATTATGCATTTGGTTGGCTGTAGCAGGCAGTTTGTCGATTGGCTGCCGTAATTGACTCTCGGTATGATAATTAAGCTTAATTTTGATTTCAAGTACAAAAACCATTAGATCTGCCGAATATGAAAAAGAGCGAATTGATCCTTTTGTTTTCAGGTTTGGCTCTCAGCAGCCTTCTTTACTCGCAACCGCCTCTTCCGCCGGGAGGCAACCGCGGCGACAGTCTCAGGAACGAAGGTGATCTTCCGGGGGCAATAGCCGAATACAGGAAGATGCATTCAGCGAAGCCCGGCGACAGAACAATAACATATAACTTCGCCTGCCTCTTTTCGCTGGGCAAGCAGGTAGACAGTTGCTACAGATATCTTGACATGTGGGTAAAATCAGCTGCCTCACTCGATGCACTGATGGATCCCGATCTTATAAATGCACGGAAAGACAAACGATGGACAGATTTTGAGAACAGGCTTCTCGCATCGGTTTCTGCCGGTGGCGGTGAGAAAATAAAGGATACCGGGTTTGCAAGTGCCCTCTGGAGACTGCAGGCTTATGACCAGGCTTATTTTACGGAAGTTGGCATAGCAGCGAAAAAAGTTGGAATGAAATCCTCAACAGTAGAGGCGATCTGGGATTTGAAGGCTTTGATTAATGAAAAGAACCAGGCCGACCTGGAAGCCCTGCTGACAGGGAAAGGATGGCCGAAGGCTTCGGAAGTCGGGCAGGATGCAGTAATGGCAGCCTACCTTGTAGTTCAGCACTCCACAAGCGGCCTGCAATACAAATACCTGCCTGACGTTAAGCGTTCATGCGAGGCCGGGGAACTCCCGTGGGAGCGCTATGCCCTGATGTACGACAGGGCGCTCCATAACGACGGGAAGCCTCAGAAGTACGGCACTCATACCCTCTATAACGAGAAAACAAGGCAGCCTGAACTCTACCCCTTGCAGGACCCTTCAAAGGTCGACGGGTGGCGCAGGGAATTAGGGATGGAGCCGCTGTCGGCATACCTTTCGAAATACGGCATCAAATGGGAACCGCCAAAGTAGAAAAAACATGATGAGGGCCAGTCAAAATTGAGTTGATCTGGCCCTTGCATCAGGTACTTCGCTGCAATTCCCGGCTCTGTAAGCCCGGGCTGTCTTATTGTTTTTTATCTCTTTTTGTGAACTTCAGGCCTATATTGAAGTTAAAGCCGCTCATATCTTCGTTTGTGACCCTTGTCACCGGTATGTTTTCGTTGTATGAATCGATGCCTGTAACATACCTGTAGCTTGCACCTGTTATAAAAGTGACTCTTTCGCTCAGGTTCACTTCAATATTCAGTCCGGGTTCGGTGATGAAGAACGATTCTCCTGATATGTTCCAGAAATCATCAAGAAGGCCGGTTTTGGGATCCTCATAATCCTTGGTGGTGCCATAGGCGAGGAGTACCTGGCCGCTGAAGTGGAATACTCTTCCGGGATTTGCTATTGCCTGGACAATTCCCCCGAAATAGCCGTAATTGACTGTCGGATGACCCAGGTTTACGCCGCCGGCAATTCCCAGCAGCAGTGTCCTGTTGAACAATGCGCCTCCGTAGAAGCCAACAAGGGTGCCTGTTTTACCTTGTATCGAGTTAATCTTCACTTCCGGGACCCACATTTCGGTGACGTTAATGTCCTTGCTCAACAGCGTGTTTTTGGAATCGTTTTCCTGTTCCCTGATGAAGCTGATTCCGGTTGTAGCCTTAGTGCTGCTGAGGTTGTCAGACTGCCTTACAGGCATGATGTTGTTACAGGCAGGAGCATTTCCGTTGACGTAATCCCTGGAGTTAGCCGGCAATGAGAGAGTCGTTGCCAGGATTATGGCAAGCATAGACATCGGGAGAACTCTTCTGGTGTTTTTTTCTGTTGTTTTCATGATGGTTGTTTTTAAATGTGATTATTGGTTAAATAATTTGCTTGTTTAATGTTATGCACGCCTTTCATCACTGCCTTCGCCTGACGGTCTTGTCATGTTAAGCGGGAGAGTTGAATCAACCCTGCTGATTTTCATTCCGAAGATTACTCTCATGGAGTTGAATGGCCGGATCAGGCTGTTGTAAATGAGGATGAAGAGTATCAATGACTGAAGTATTATTATTAATGCTTTAATTATATCTGCCACCTGAAGGCTTGTAACGAAATAGCCTGTGACAACAATCAGCGGCTGGTGGAGGAGATAAAACGGATAGATTGCCTCATTTGCACTTTTCCGGAATGGGGAATCGAAGCTGAGATATTTCCTTGCGTATCCGGCAGCAGCCACAGAGCAGGTCCAGCTTATGATTATCTCTGCCACGTCGAAGATAATTTCCCCTGTCCTTTCATCCCGGACAAGCGAGGGCCCGGCGAACATGATTGCCGTGAATATTATTGTTTCGGCAAGGTAGAGCCTGCGGTACCCTGACATTGCCGCGGCAACTTTTTTCTGCGTCAGGAAAAGGAAACCTGTCATGAAGAATATTGAATAATGGCATATTGAGGCCCAGTCATTCACCAGGTCGTTTCTTTCGGTTTCGAAGTAATTCCTTAGTATCAGCTGTGAAAGAAAAAGAGGGATTATAACAAGGTTCAGCCCCATCGGCTTTGTCAATGGTTCTGCCAGCCTGTCTGCCAGTCCGGAGATCTTTTTGCTTCTCAGCATATTGAGGAAGGGAGTTATCAGGAGGGCCAGGAAATAGAGGTAAGCAATGAACCAGAGATGATGCCAGCTGAAATTTCCTTCGGGATATATACCTTCGAACATATGCTTGTAGAAGTCCCGGAGAGAACTGTAACCGGCTATTTTTTCGATATAGACCTGAACCGGGACAAGAAGAAATATTCCTGCCAGCAGGGGAACAAAAAGCCTTCGCGTGCGCTCGCCCAGGTAGGCTGAAGGAGTGATTTTCCTCACTGCGTAATAAGTACCTGCCCCTGAGATCATAAAAAGGAGAGGCATACGCCAGGTGTGAAGGAAGGTCATGGAGTATTTCAGGAAACCTCCGTAGAGGACATCATTTTTTACATGCCAGTCCCAGATGACAAAAACCATCCCTGCATGATAGAGGAAAA
>JALOMK010000207.1 GCA_025455505.1 Bacteroidales bacterium | reverse complement strand
CTCTTTTATTATTTCTAATAGCTCATTATCTTTATTTTATACCAGTATTACAACCAAACCAAAACAGAGTAAAGCAAATGTTTGACGTCCCGTCCGCACCGCAAGAAAAATATAAAACCATCCGCCAGCCGGCGGATGGTTTTAGTGTTTTAAACCGGAGCGTTGACAGCTTGCTGGCAAAAGCGTAAGGTTTAAAACACGTCAAATGCTGCCAGCGGCAGCATTTAGATTTTTCTTGCCCTGGTAACCAGTGGAGGAAAGGGTCCGTCCCGATTTTATCGGGACAATCCCGTCATAATGATCAGAAGAATTACGTTTCCCTGCACTGATACTCCAGGATGAAAGGGTCCGACCGTACCACCATCCGGCGGTGGGGTCAATCCCGGCTGGCAACAGCCTTTTTAATCTCCTCCAGTCGAAGGTATACACCATGATTATAAACAAATCTCTGCCTGCTCAGATCCCAGCTTTTCTGAACTGCCTCATAAGCTTCCTGGTATTTTCCTTTCTTATACAGTCCCCAGCCTTTAGTGTCAAGAAAAAGATTATCATCTGGCTTTAGCCTTAGTGCCCTATCTACAAGTTCAAGTCCCTCGTCAACATTCCGATCCTCATAAATCAGGAGCCATGCCAGCCCATTCAAGGCATCAGGATTTTCAGAGTTGATGGAAAGAGCTTCCCTGAAGAATTTCTCTGCCTTGTCCGACATGCCTGCCTGAAAGTAAAAATTGCCCATTATTGCCGCCTTTTTCGATTCAGAAACGGGAGCATCAGCTAAGAGGGAAAGATATTTCCCGGCATACTCATCCGCCTCCTTCTCATTTCCTTTCATCAGTGCCAGGATAACCTGCTGAGATCTCAGTTTTGGATTGTCAGGAAACATCTTCTCCGCCTTTTTATACAGCTTCGATTCTTTCCTGAATCGCCCGGTTTTATGATATGCAAGTCCCAGCATGGTATAGTTAATAACAAAGGCTGATTCCGGGCTCCACTTATCGTAAATCTCAAGAGCTCTTTCAAGCGCAGGTATGGCATTTTCATACTGCCACAGTGCATTATATGAAAATCCCAGACTCGAATAATTAATCGGATCCTTATCGTCGAACGCGATTAATTGGTTGAGATACCTGATCCTGCCTGATGGCCCAACAGTGTACCAGGCATTAAGATCATCAATCTTGTTTCGCAGATACACAGAAACAAGATCGCGCTTTTTATAAACCGCCCTGGTAACCATAATTCCTTCCTCATGGTGCCCCAGATTGCGATCAACAACAGCCAGCCAGATTGATGCCAGGACAAAACTACTGTCAAGGCTCAAAGCCCGGGAGTAATTTTCACGCGCAGCTTCGTAGTCCCGCTTTCTGAATGATTCATTTCCGAGAATATAATAATGGTATGCATCCGGGGAGCTTGTAGATTCGAACAACCGGTATTCCGGGAGAACAGCCTGTTTCATGTGAGAAATGATAAGGAAGTCCTTTACCTGGGTCGACAAGGTGTCAATAACAGCAAATATCCTGCTTCCCTCACCACTGCTTTCAACCTTAAAAGATCTGAAAATCTCCTCGCTTTCAGAGTCTATCAAATGTGCATTCAGGCGCATTGTAGAACCCATCCTCTGAATACTGCCATCAATAAAAACCTTTGCATCAAGCTTCCGGGATACCTTGCCTGCCAGGGAGGGACTCAGGGAAGCATAGTTTTGAATACCTTCCTCCAGTATGAGATAATTGATCGATTCTGATCTTCTTACAATAAGCTGATCTGTATAATTTGACAGGTAGCTAATTAAATTCTCCTGAATAAGCTCAGAATAGATATCCAACAGGGTATCATTTGTCAGGTTCTGAAAAGGCATGATTGCAACTGAAATCTGGTCCCCGGACGATCTGAGAGTTTCGAGCTTATTATGCCTGACAAGTCGCGGATACAGGAACTTGCCTCCCAGTATCATCAGGGCAAGAAACAGGACAATACCGAAAAACTTCGAATTTCTCTTAAGAATGTCAGCTGCAGACCAATTCCTCTTCACATCAATCCTGTCCGGCCCTGGCGGTTTCGCCTTGCCGGATTCTTCAACCTGGCTTCCCTCCGGTTCAGCTTTCATGCCAAGTATAATCTCCCTTATAAGATGAGCAGCTTTGTTTATCTGATCGTTGTAATATGTTTTGTTGATATTTTCGTGCGGGTGATCCTCATTGCTGTTCAGGGGACGATTTACACCAGTGGACGTCTTGAAAACGAAATCCAGAGCCCTCAGGGCCATCCCTGTTTCATTCTCGAACAAAATAATATCTTCCTTTTCAAGATCGTAAATCCTGATTGCAAAAATTCTGCTTGCATAGTTTCCGTTTCTAAGCCTGATTTCTCTTCCAAACTGATCCGCTGAAGCCAGTTTGTTAAATGCCTTAAATTCATGAACCCAAGCGAAACTTGAGGCATCACAGTACGTTTGTGAAAGTACAGGAATAAAAATGAGACATTTAAGCTTCGTTTCAAGGCTCAATCCTATGTTATGAGTCTCCTGAAGACCATCTAAGGCATTTTCATCAAAATAGATTGAGATCTCCTCCTTGAATGTAGCTTCAAGTTCGGTTTTCAATGCATCAACGAAGTAGCTGACCCATTTATGACCCTTGTTGTCTTTCTGCCGGTAGCTTATGAAGATATCATATTCATATCCGGGAATAAGGCTCGCCATTGCAATAAGAGGTGGTATGAATATATTCTAATGACTGTCAACATTTTTAATCAAAGATACACTTTGATTAAACGAAAGTCAAGCATCCGTAGACCTGAGCCTGCCTGGCCCGTTCTCCTTTGTATCTGACAAGCAGACTTATAAGCCTGACTGGGATTCAATATATCTGCTTGGTCCTTCTGCAGAATCAGGCATGCAAGGGGCCATCCAGGGTCACCCCGGCTATATCCAGGAAGCACCCGTCATAATCGCTTGAAGGATCATCGTTCGAAAGGTCGATAACCCGGTGAAATCCCTTGTTGCCTCCTTTATGGGTTGCAGAACCGGCATTGTAGCACCGGTTTATACCCCAGGTTCCGTGCAGGTTTGCTTCAAAATTGTAACTATGATGATAATGCCCGAAAAGGATTGCATCTGCCTTGTTCCCGATAATAGGTTTAAGGCTTTTCCTGTCCTTAAGCTGACGACCCGGCTCAAAGTCAAAGGGATGATGGTGCAGGTAAATAACCTTTTTACATGCAGCGACGGAAGGATCGTCAAGGATTATTTTCAGCCTGTCGCGTTGTTTCTTTCCAAGTTCACCTTCGGCAAGTATCCTGTCGAACCAGTGAATCTCCTCAGCCGTTGAGTCTAGTCCTATAAATGCGATACCGTCAACAATGTCGACTTTCGGGTAAGTGACCGTGACATCACCGTAGAATTTCTTTTTAAAAAGCGGGACATGCCTCTTGTTTGCAACCGAACCTGTCCCGTAATCGTGGTTACCCGGGATGACAAGGACCCGGTAACCTGCAGTTTCCAGCCTGCGAATAACAGCAAGTGCTTCAGCAGCATTTACGGCCCTGTTCGCATTTTCAACTATATCGCCCGTGATAAGGATAACAAAATCATTGGCAGGCTGCATCCGTGATATTAGATTTCCGGCAATAATGTTGAACCGGTCTGTACAGTCGCCATGCCCGGCATGGATATCGGAAAGGTGGATTATCTTTTTCATGCGGATCATTTTTTTTTTGCACCCCAAGTGCCCTGTGCATCATTAAAGATAAGAAGCTTCATCAGATTTGTCAATACTTAAAAAAAAACTACCGGCGAATTAATTTGCATTCCCCGGTAGCCATAATAAAAATTAATTCAAATTAAAGTACGAGTTACTATTTAACAATTATTACAATATCTTCTCCCTCAATCGGAGTACCGTCTTTAAGAAGACCGGTCATATGGAGCTTAACAACTTTTCCTTTGGGGTAAGATGAGAGCAGGGAGCTTACAGCCTTTAGGTCAAACTTCAGGGTAAGATCGACGAAACCATCGGGGCCAAGAGTGTTGCACGACATTTTGTTGAGCGTCTTATCCTTAAGTGGCAGATATGGTGCTGCAACATCTTCGAGGGCCCATCTCAATGCAGGGACCCCTTCGATTTTGACTGAGACAGGATCAATCATTGTTACATCGAAATCAGCAGTGCCGAGAATTGCCGCCGGCATTACTCCAGTCAAGCCTCTGTTAATCGGGTTTGGACAACTTGTGGGATGTATATCGAACGGAACAGGAACAGTATTTATTACTGTTATCTTTACATGCTGGCGCCCGTATTCAGCACCGTCGCCTACGAGGCAGACGTCGAATTCATAGATTCCATCGGCCGTTCCGTCGGGTACAGTATATGTTACATCGAACTCACCGGTAAACGGAGTGCTTAAATTAATATCAGTATATGAAGCCGGAGCTAAGCCTGTCATCCATGATTCGTAACCAGGGGTGCATACCTCAAGTGTCAGGTTATCAATTTTCGATGTTGCACCTAATATTATGTCAGCAAGGTAATCACCGATGTCAATACCACTGGGCAAAGTACCATCCGGATTCATATAAAACGCCGCTCCGCCTGTAGCTGTCGCATAACCGGTCCATAAAGACGGATAACTTGATGTCAGAACAATAAGGGTAATATTCTGTGAAGCCATTTCAGCAAGTATGCTGCTCATATCAAGGTCATCTGGGGTACCGGCAATTTCATCCCTTCCGGGATCTGTCCCTGTGCCGAGGCTGCACTGGTGAGGCATGTCATCGAGCCAGGCTATAACAAACTTCCTGGCGCCCGGCCTCCATCCGATCCCCGGATCGGAAGTAGTTTCATACAATGCCCGTGCGTAG
>JALOMK010000206.1 GCA_025455505.1 Bacteroidales bacterium | reverse complement strand
AACCAGGTGCCGGACTTGCAGAAACAGGAAACAAGGCTGCATCCCTGTTGTTTCTGCAACGTAACAGGTTCAGGATACCCGTGACATATATTCTTGCCGCATCATGCCAGGATCGATACCTTGAGACCGGGGCAGAATTCATGACCATTTTGAGGAAGGAACTTTCAGTGCTGCCTGGCAGGTCTTATGCAGTCAGATCATCCACAACTCTTGAAGACTCTTCAGACTATACTTTTGCCGGGCAGTTTCAGACAGTGACTAACGTCAGTGGTACTGAAAACCTTGTCAAAGCGATTCTAGAGGTGTGGAAGTCCTCAAGGACCGGACCGGAAAGTGAATACAGGAGAAGGACTTCGATGGAAGCTTCCCGCTGCGCAGTAATCATCCAGGAGATGGTTGATTCAAAGCTGGCAGGAGTGGCTTTCAGCAAGAACCCTGTGACAGGCAGGCCCGAGACAATAATTGAGGCTGTTGAAGGACAGGGCGAGGAGCTTGTGCAAAAGGGAGCCATAGCTTCAAGATGGCGTTTTGCAGGTCAGACTCTCCTGGATGGAAACTCAGCTTCGCCTCATTATGAACTTATTAGAAGGATTGCTGCAGATACAGTAAAGATAAAATCTCTCTTCAAAAGGCATGCAGACATTGAGTGGGCCTTCGATGGAACCGAACTCTATTACCTTCAGGTAAGACCTGTGACAGGGCAGGCCAAGATGAACGTCTATTCGAACAAGATGGCCAAGGAGATGCTTCCTGGCCAGGTAAAGCCGCTTGTCTGGTCTGTGAATATCCCTGTAGTGAACGGTACCTGGATAAGTATACTCGAAAGAATCGTCGGACACATCAGTCTCAGGCCGGAGGACCTTGCAAGGCAGTTCTATTTCAGGACATATTTTAACGTAGCCGCACTTTCAGCGATTTTCAGGGAGTTCGGAATGTCGTCGGACTCGCTTGAGGAACTGCTGTTCAGCAGGGACAATAACAGGCACAGCTTTAAACCCGGTCTCAGGATCTTAAAGCATTCCTTCAGGATAACGAGGTTTGCCCTGGGCATTTTCAGGTTCGAAAGCTTTTTCAGGGAGGAATTCAGAAGACTCGATGCCAGGTACAGGGAACTTGAGCTGAGAATAGCAGGAGGTTTTGAACCTGATACATACCAGGGGCTATGCAAGGAGCTCTTCAGCGAGGGAAGGAAACTTACATATCTTAATATTTTTGCCCCTATGCTGATGCAGTTTCATCATAAAAAACTTGCAAAACGCATGCGCAAGCTTGGCCTTGACTATGAAAAGCTTGATTTCGCATATGATTTCCCTGAGCTAGATGCATACAACCCGCTTCGAAGGATGAACCTTGTCAGGGACAGGCTGAATGCACTTCCGGTGGAGCTGAAGTCTCAGTTTGTGTCAAACCGGGACCTGTCTGCATCGGCTGAGGTGAAAACGATCAGGGAGGAAATTGACACACTTGTGAGGGATTTCGGGCACTTTAGTGAAAGCGGCAATGATTTCTCAATTGTTAAGTGGAAAGATGATCCTGAAATACTCCTGAATTTAATATTGAAATCGGGATCAGCTGAAAACATTTCCCGCCTTGTTTCGTTCTCCGAACTCATTTCAGGATTGCCGGGGAAGAACAGGTCGTTAAGGAAACTCTTCATGAAGGCAGGGCGTTTTAAGCTTTACCGTGAAAAGATAAGCTCCTTGTTCATTTTCGGTCACGGGTTGTTCAGGTATCTTTTCCTTGGTGCCGGGACAAGGCTTGCATCGGAGGCCGTGCTTGCCGGGGCAGAAGATGTATTCTACCTTTACAAGGATGAGATTGATTCACTTCTGAACAAAAGCCATCCTGATCCGGCGTCAGTTATGGGACTTGTCGAAACCAGGAAACAGGAGATGAATCTTACAAGGGATTATGTGCTTCCAACAGTGATCTACGGGGATAATACTCCCGTGCTTGAAACAGGCAGGGTGAAGAACCACTACGGCACCGGAACCTCGGCAGGATCATTTACCGGGACTACCAGGGTAGTCAGGGGATCGGCCGATTTTGACAGTGTCAGCCGCGGCGACATACTCCTGATCCCTTTCTCTGATGTAAGCTGGACGCCGATACTTACACTCGCCGGGGCGAGATGGGAATACCTGCATTGTCCTCTATTGACAATGCATGTGCTCTCGGAAACGGGCTGAAGGCCACAGTCGACGGGTCAAACGGAATTCTGACAATACACGACTATGAGTAGAATTGTAATTATTCCCCTGTCTGACCCGGCAGTGATTATTCCATTTTGCCTTATTTCAGGCTACCTTATCGGATCCTTCTCATTTGCACGCCTGGTTCTCCGGGTCGTAACCGGTGAGAGAAATGTCAAGCCTTTTTCTGAACATGTTCCCCACTCAGATGAGACTTTTGAATCGGACCTTGTCAGTGCCACACTTGTGACAAAGCAAACCGGGGCAAAATACGGATGTATTACCTCTGTCGCCGATATGGCCAAGGTTGCACTGCCTGCTCTTGCTCTTAATCTGCTGCTACCCGGGCATCCTTATTATCTCCTCTTTGCCCTGTGCGGGGTACTGGGACACAATTATCCCTTATATTACAGGTTCAGGGGGGGCAGGGGAGAATCGCCGATACTCGGCATACTCCTGGTAATAAACTGGTACGGTCTGCTGGCAGCTAACCTTGTATCAATAATTCTCGGTTTCATAACCGGGAGTGTTCTGGTCGTCCGGTGGGGTGCATATGTCCTCCTGGTATTCTGGTTGCCATACCATTTCGGCGATATCCGCTATGGAGTTTTCATGGTACTCATAAACATCCTTTTTTTTCTTTCCATGAGGAAGGACCTTACCAGGTTCAATGAGCTGAAAAAGAAGAAAGGGATCGAATTCAGTGAAGAAGACGTTTCCGAGTTCATTCTTATGGGAAGAAGCCTGGGCAGGGCGCTTGACCGGTACAGCATATATGCACTTCTCAGGAAACGGGGGCAGAAGAAACAAAACCCGCCGGCATGAGAAGAACTGCAATAATGCTTATTGTCATTCTCCTGTCGCTGTGGTCTCTTAAGGCACAGAAAGCCGGGCTTGTGTTTGATAACCAAATTGGTATCTGGCTGGGACAGGGCTTCAATGATCCTCTCACCTCTCAGGCAGGTGCTCTTTACATCCCGACCCTGAGCCCGAAGCTTGAATTTGCAAACGGGGCAAAGCTCGATGCCGAAATTTCTGTTAAGGCTTATGGGAACCTGCTTTTTGAAGATTTTAGTTATGACACTGTAAACCATAGCTTTAAACCTTACCGGGCCTGGATAAGGTATTCAACGTCCAATTTTGAACTGCGCGCAGGTCTTCAGAAGATCAACTTCGGGTCCTCAACAATCCTTAGGCCACTTATGTGGTTCGACAGGATGGATTACCGGGATCCGCTTCAGCTCACAAACGGCGTTTGGGGCTTGCTTGCAAGATATTTCTTTAACAACAACACCAATGTCTGGCTATGGGGTCTATACGGGAATGAAGGCCTCAAAGGCTGGGAAATTGCACCTTCGGTAAAGGATATTCCGGAATTCGGAGGAAGACTACAGCTTCCGGTACCGGCAGGCGAGGCAGGTATCAGCTATAACCACAGGACAGCCGATTATAACCAGTTTTATACTATGGTTCCTGTGGATGGGAAACCGTATTTCAGAGAAGACCAGTTTGGGATTGATGCGAAATTTGATATCGGACCGGGGATCGCCCTTGAATATGTTGGGAAACTGAACGATATTGACAATATCCTTTTCGGAAGGTGGGAAAACTATTTCAGCATCGGTGTCGATTATACATTCTCATTAGGAAACGGCCTGTACCTGCTGACTGAATATTTTCACTTCTCAGACAGGCCACCCGAAGGTCAGGAAAAGACAGTTAGCAACTATTCAACACTTTCACTTAGCTACCCGGTGTCGCTGTCGCACAACCTTTCAGGCGCTGTATATTATAACTGGGAAACGGGAGACTGGTCCAGATTCCTTAATCTTCAGCTTAAATATGATTATCTTAGCTTTAATATAATGGGCTTCTGGAATCCCGATACTTTCAGCCTTTACAACGGAGGCGGAGAAAGTTATTTTTTCGCCGGTAAGGGTCTGCAGGTTATGCTTGTTCTTGATATTTAATGCAATATGGAAATGGACAATGAAACAGTAATTAAAATAGAGGGCCTCAAAAAGCACTTCAGGATGGGAGCAGGGCAGTTCACCGCCCTGAACGGAATCGATCTGTCCTTTGGAAAGGGAGAGTTTACCGGCATTATAGGGCCGAGCGGATCGGGTAAAACGACCCTTCTTAACATTATAGGGACCCTCGATGCTCCTTCGGAGGGACATGCCCTTATACTGGGCCGTTCTGTGGGACAGCTTTCTCCCCCTGAGTCGGCATCGCTCAGAAAGACCCAGCTTGGCTTCATATTTCAGACCTACAATCTGTTCCATGTTTATACGGTCTTTGAAAATGTTGAGTTTCCTCTCCTGCTACAGGGCCTTGACCAGGCAAAAAGAAGAAAAATGGTACTCGATGCCCTGGAATGGGTAGGCCTGTCTGACAAGGCGGCTTCACGTCCTGCACAGCTTTCTGGAGGTGAGTCTCAGCGTGTTGCAATTGCAAGGGCAATGGTGAAAAGGCCTGCAGTGGTTCTTGCAGACGAACCTACAGCAAACCTCGATGCCGCAAACTCGCACAATATTCTGCAGACCATGGTAAAACTCAACGAGGAGCTCCGCACCACTTTCCTTTTTGCAACTCATGATGAAAAGGTTATAGGATACGTCCGGCGTAAGATATTTCTTCTCGACGGGCGGGTGGCAAGAGATGAAACAATTGTTAAAAACTGATGGAGGATTAACCATGCTTGCATTCAGACTGGCATTAAGGAACCTTCTTGGTGCGGGTTTAAGGACCTGGCTAAATGTAATAGTGTTGTCATTTTCATACGTGATAATAATCTGGAACAAGGGTCTTCTTGAAGGCTGGGACCGCCAGGCGAGGAACGATATGATAAAGTGGGAAATGGGTGGAGGGCAGCTATGGCACGAGGCCTATGATCCTTATGACCCCTTCACATTGTCCGACAGCCATGCCATGCTGCCTTTGGAGTTCATGGAACAGGCAGCCGATTCTCTTGCTGTGCCGGTCCTGATAACCCAGGGGACATTATACCCGGGTGGCCGTATGCAGCCTGTGGTTATCAGGGGTATACCCATAAACCAGCAACTGCTTCTGCTGCCTTCCGCACTCATGCAGGGCGATACGACCGTGATAAATGCAATGATAGGCACTTCCATGGCTGAAAACACAGGGCTTAAGGAGGGAAATTATGTCACTCTCCGATGGCGCGACAGAAACGGGACCTTCGATGCGGCAGAGATCAGGATAGCCGGAATTTTCGAGACAACAGTACCGACTGTGGATGTGGGGCAGCTGTGGCTGCCCCTGGAGAAGCTCCGGGAGATGATGATGATGCCGGGTGAGGCGACAATGATAGTTTGCGGAAAGGATCTGTCAGGCATGGCGGTGCCTGAAGGCTGGGTGTACAGGGACCTTGACTATCTTCTAATTGATATTGAAAACATAATTAAATCAAAAGGGGCCTTTGGCATGATAGTATGGGGAATACTCCTCCTTATGGCAATGCTCGCGATCTTCGACACCCAGGTGCTGTCGATCTTCAGGCGACAGAAGGAGATTGGAACTTATATTGCGCTGGGGATGACAAGGGGCGGAGTTGTGAAGCTCTTCACTATGGAAGGAGCCATGAATTCAGTGCTGGCAACTCTTATCGGAGCTCTCTATGGTGTCCCACTCCTGTCCCTGCAGGCAGTTAAGGGAATTGCAATACCTATGAAAGGCAGTGATTTCGGAATCGCCATGGCGGAAAGGCTCTATCCTGTTTATAGTATCGCTCTTGTAACGGGAACAGTGCTGATAGTGCTGATTGTTACAACAATAGTGAGTTACATACCGTCGCGGAAGATAGCAAAACTTAATCCCACGGAGGCCCTTCGGGGAAGGATACAATGATAAGATTCCTGTTCAAGGGGCTTTTAAGGGACAGGCACAGAAGCCTACTTCCTTTTCTGGTTACAGCCATAGGCGTGATGCTGACAGTTGTTTTTCATGCATGGATGACGGGAGTCATCGGAAACAGCCTTGAATTCAACGCGAAGTTCTCGGCAGGGCATGTAAAGGTAATGACAAAGGCCTATGCGCAGAATGTGAGCCAGATTCCCAACGACCTTGCCATTCTCGGAGCCGATTCGCTCATGAATGAGATATCACAGCAGTGGCCACAGCTTGATTTTGCCGAAAGGATATACTTCGGGGGCATTGTGGACATTGCCGGCCCCGGCGGTGAAACTATTGCCCAGGGCCCTGCAATGGGCATAGGCATCGACCTGCTCTCGGGGTCAGCTGCTGAAGCCGACAGGCTCAATATTAGTTCCTCCCTTAAAAGCGGAAGGATCCCGTCCACTCAACGTGAGGCAATTCTCAGCAGGCAATTTTCAGAAAAACTCGGAATAAGTACCGGGGACACGTTCACTCTGGTAGGCTCAAGTATGTATGGCGAACTTGTCCTGTATAATTTCATCCTTAGCGGCACTGTCGATTTCGGAACTACAGCTCTTGACAGGGGGACAATAATTGCCGATCTGAAAGACGTGAGGGAGGCTCTAAATATGACTGATGCAGCCGGTGAAATACTTGGCTTTCTTACTGCCGGGAAGTATGATGATGAGTTGGCATCAGCCATAGTCCGGCAGTTCAATGCAAAATACATGAAGGAGGATGATGACTTTTCCCCAATGATGAAAAGCCTTGCGCAGCAGAACAACATGGGCTTCCTCGTGGAGTATTCTGGTAAGCTGAAGGGCATACTGGTTGCAGTGTTCATCTTTGCAATGTCGCTCATCCTGTGGAATGCAGGCCTGCTTGGCGGACTCAGGCGCTACGGT
>JALOMK010000205.1 GCA_025455505.1 Bacteroidales bacterium | reverse complement strand
TGATTATGAAAAGAGTAATTACATTATTAGCTGCTGCACTGATGTGCTTATCACTGCAGGTTAAAGCCCAGGTAACGACTGAGAAACTTCACATTATCATTATTGGGGCTCATCCCGACGATCCTGAGAAGGCTGGCGGCACTGCCTACAAATGGGCAAGAATGGGACATGATGTACTGATGGTATCTCTCACAAACGGGGATGCCGGCCACCAGAGCCTTCCCTCAGACAAACTTGCAATTATAAGGCGCGAAGAAGCAAAAAAGGCAGGTGAAGCGATAGGTGTGAGATACATTACGCTTGACAACCACGACGGTCAGCTCATGCCAACTTATGAAAACAGGCTGCAGGTGATTAAGCTTATCCGCGAACAGAAAGCTGACATTGTAATCTTTCCCCGCCCCTATGACTATCACCCCGATCACAGGTATACAGGCATCCTTGTGCTCGATGCGGCATACATGGTTACAGTGCCAAAGATTTTGCCTGAGGTCCGCCATCTCGACAAAAATCCTATGTTCCTTTTCATGAGTGATAACTTCGTTCACCCGGAAGCATTCAAGGCTGATGTATGCGTTGATATAGATGACGTGATAGAAAAAAAGATCGACATGTACCACCAGCACAAATCCCAGATGTATGAATGGCTTCCATACAACAGGGGCGAACTCGACAAGGTTCCCCAGGGTGATGCCGAAAGAAGGGCCTGGCTGGCCAAAACAAGGAACTTTGAAACAGCCGCCAATACATACAGGGAAAAGCTGGTTGAAATCTACGGTGCTGAAAAGGGAAATAAAATCAAATATTGTGAGGCCTTTCAGGATTCAGGTTATGGAGCAAGGCTCACAAAGGAAAATATTAAAAAGTACTTCCCTTTCCTCTGAAATTCGATCGGCTTGTTCGGATGGCATGATATTTGAGATTTATAAAAATAAATCCCTGTATCATGAAAAACATCATTGTCCCGGTTTTTATAATTCTTCTCCTCGTGTCATGCTCCACAGGCAGCAAATCGACGACAGGTGAAGCTAAGATCAGCAAGGAAAAGCTCACTGCATCCGAAGAAGATATCAGGAATGCAATTGAAGCGCGAAGATATATTCTCAAGTTCGACAGGATGTATTACGGCAATGGCGCCTGGACAGATCTGAACCCGCGGGCAAACTTTCTGATTATTGACGGCAGAAAAGCAATAATGAGCTCAGCATATATCGGCTCCTACAGCAGTGCCCTCCCTATACATGGAATAAGGGTTGAAGGCAATTACGAGGAGTACGAAATAAAGAGAAACGCTTCGAAAGGGATTTACGAGATCAGCCTGACTGTGGAAAGGGGCGGCGATTCATTTGATATATACCTGTCGCTGGGTGAAGGCGGAAACTGTACTACTTCTGTGAATAGCCTTCGAATCAGCAATGTACGTTACTCTGGAAAAATAGTACCCGTTGAAGAAGTCAGGCTGGGTGAATCCGGCGAAACTGATTCAGTATAAGTTCACTGATAATCAAGATAGTGAGTATTAAGGCGGAGCTCAATGAAGTCATCAGCTTTTTCGGTATAACCGTACTCGAAACAATAATTCAGCCTTTCTCCGGCTGAGGTTTCAATCATGTGAGTAAAAAAAGTGAAATTGTAACCGAGGGCTATAAGCGCATCCCTGTGAACCCTCCGCCTGCCTTCCTCATAAAGATCTGAAAGTATTCTCCTGTTCTTGCGAAGAAGCCCGTGCACATTTCTGACATAATTATTGGAGTCGCGGTTAAGCCTGTTATTGAAATTATTCCTGCACTGATCAGAACAGAATTTCTTATCGGTGCGGCCACGGATTGTAGCGCCGCAATCGAGACATTTCTTTTCCACAGCACTAAAGTTTTGATAAAGATACAAAAAAACGTTTTCAAACGGATCGAAACGACTGTAATTGCTTGCTAACCGTCTATAAATGATTACTAACCGGGTCGTTCCCCGGGAGCAGCGTAAGTTTGTTCAGAAATCATTTTTGTCGAATTTAAATCAAAACCCATGAATGCACTTAGAAACAGGGTAACCCTGATCGGAAATCTGGGACAGGACCCGGAAGTAAAGACAACTGAGACAGGCAAGAAAGTAAGCCATTTTACTCTTGCAACGCATGATGGATTCAAAAACAATGACGGTCAGAAAATCAGTGAGACGACCTGGCATAACATTGTTGCCTGGAACGGGCTCGCAGAGCTTGCTGAAAAATACCTCAGGAAGGGCAAACAGGTGATGGTCGACGGCAGGATTGTATACCGCAGCTATGAAGACAAGAAAGGTGTCACAAAGTACATCACTGAAATAGTGCTCAGTGATCTCCTCTTCCTGAACGACGGGAGGGAAAGCAGCGGCAAGGAGATAGTAAAGGATACTGCCGTAAAGGAAAGTACCAGGTCATCACGCAAAAAGGACGAAGAGTAATATAATGAATACGTCTGGCTGCAGGTTCCCCGTTCATAAGGAAAGGGGTTGAATTAAAAAACAGAGGCTGCCCTGCTGCAGCCTCTGTTTTAAATTTTCCCGGGTAAGGTCTTATTATATTATTTCTTGGCCGGAACCAGCGCCGCAGAAGTCCAGTTTCTGAAAAAATTAAGAACCTTTTGCCTGCTGTAACCCTGACCGTCTTCAAGGAGAGCGCTGTCCTGAATATGGATTACTTTTCCCCCCGAGTCAATTATTATAAAAACAGGAAAGCCAAAACGCATCGGATTGCCCATGTATTCATTTGCTGCACTGTTCTTGTTCGATGGGTCGAAATTCATCTTAACCGGAATATAGTTGTCGGTTATTACCTTTGATATTTCAGCATCTGCATTGCAGAAGGCATCGAATTTAATGCACCAGCCGCACCAGTTGCCGCCAAACTGGATGAGAACATGCTTCCCCGACGCCTTAGCCTTTGCAACTGCCTCAGATATCTGTTTCATCCCGTCAAGTGAAGGATCATAAAGCTTTTTGGCTTCCTGGCCCTCCAGGTCTGAAATAAAGGTAGCCTGCAAACCGAGGAACAGTATAAATGAAATTGAGATACTTCTTATCATTATATAACGGGTTAAATGTAATTAATCAATTCTCATCAAAATCCAGCAGCTCTACATTTGTCCTGTAATCACCCAGCAGGTGCTCGGCAAAATAATACCACATCATCCTGTCGAAATATGCCGTGGCGTTTCCGAATGCATGTCTCTGGCCCGGCAGCATCATGAAGTCAAAGCGTTTATTGGCCTTGATCAGCTGATCGGCAACCCTGAGAGTATTACCGGGGTGAACATTATTGTCGATATCGCCATGAACCAGCAGAAGATGCCCCTTAAGGTTTTTTGCGAGATCCTGGTTTTTCTCTACTTCCCCCTTGAATGTAACTTTAACCTCTTCTTTTTTCAGACTATCCTTCACTTCACCCCTTGACTTTACCTTTTTTTCAACCTCAGTCACACCATTATGTGTCTCACCCCACCACTGGTTATAAATATTGTTGTCGTGATTGCCCGCTGAGGATACTGCCACGTCGTAAAAATCGGGATATGACAATATAGCTGCAGTAGACATGAATCCACCACCCGAGTGACCATATATTCCGACTCTTGTAATATCGATGTATTTATACATATCTGCAAGCTGTTCAATTCCGTATTTGTCATCGGCAAGAGCGTAATCTCGCAGGTCACTGTACCCAAAAGTGTGATAGTAATTGTTCCTCATTGGGCTGCCTCCGCGGTGGCCGAAATTTACAACCACAAATCCGAGCTGTGCAAGAGCAATGTTTTTTCCGCCTGTAACAGTAAAGGCATAGGGAACTGATTCAGTCTGAGGGCCGGGATAAACATATGAAATTACAGGATACTTTCTTGTCGAGTCAAAATCAAAAGGTTTGTATATTACGCCATATAGATCAGTAACACCGTCTTTAGCCTTCATTGTAATCGTCTCAGGCATTTTCCATCCTGACTTGTAAAGCTGTGAAAGGTCAGCCTTTTCAAGATTCATAAGAATGCTTCCGCTGTTGTCGCGCAGGACTGCAACAGGTTCCTTATCCACTGCAGAATATGTGTCAACGAAATACTTTGATGATTTTGACATGCTGAACGTATGATTCAGCGGTTCTTTTGTAAGAAGCGTCATATTTCCCTTATCTATCGGGGCTTTGTATTTGAGGCTGTAATAAGGATGAACACCGTTCTCCCTTCCGAAGGCCTCAAAATATACAATTCTTCCTGTTGTGTCGATCTGTTCCACCCTGCCCGTAACAAAATAGCCATCTGTTATCCTGTTTTTCAGATTGCCCTTCCCGTCATAAAGGTACAGCTGCCCCCAGCCAGTTCTCTCCGACCACCAGATAAGGTCATTCCCTTCATTCAGAACAGATAGCCTCGAATATTCATTATTGAAATAGGGCCACGTTTCCTCCGTGAACAGCACCGAAAGCTTGCCTGATTCAGTATCTACAAGACAAACATCAAGGTTCTTCAAAGGCCTGTCTTTCCTGATAAGAATTAGTTTGTCTGCCGATTTCTGCGATGTCCATGCAATATCCACAGTCTGGTCTTTCCACTTTTTGATATCAACATCAACCCGACTCTTCGATGCCACATCAAATATCGCGAGTTCGCTCTGCGGTACAAATTCCTCCCCCGGCATTGAATACCTGTATGATTCCAGTTTAGGCCTGGGCTGGGCGAGTACATCAATTACAAACAGATCCTTTACCTTTCTATCATCCTGCCTTTCAACGTAAAACTTGGCTGAATTCTTAAACCATCTTACTGCTGCCCTGACTTTCTTTCTTGTGGCTGTGTCTTCAGAATTTCCATATCCCGCATAGCTGTAATATCTTTCGCCATCGGTAGTAAGCTGAA
>JALOMK010000204.1 GCA_025455505.1 Bacteroidales bacterium | reverse complement strand
TTCCCGAATCCCAGTGCCTTATAAAATCAAGAACCTCGCCTATGTTGCGGCATAACCTGATATTCTCCGATACCCTGAAGCCCCATGAACCGGCAGCCTGCAGGTTATCAAAATGCATGTCCGAGGGCAGGTCGTCAGCAAGCAGCAGGTAGATCTGGCATTCGAGACCTCTGGATGCTACAATCCTGGGATCGAGGAGCTTAAGAGTTCCGGCAGCTGAGTTCCGGGGATTCGCAAAAGGGGGGAGGCCTTCGGCGGCTCTATCCTCATTAATCCTGTTGAACGATTCCCTTGGCATGAGTATTTCACCCCTCACAGTGAACTCCGGGGGTACCCTGGAACCTGCTATGCTGTGGGGTATACTCCTGATTGTTTTGACATTGAGAGTAACATCGTCGCCCCTGACACCATCACCTCGGGTCAGAGCCCTGAAAAGCTTCCCGTTCCTGTAGTCGATACTTATCGATGCGCCGTCGAACTTTAGTTCACATACGTAATTAAAATCATCTTCATGAATCTTCCTGATCCTTGCATCAAAATCACGCAATTCCTCCTCAGTGTAAGTATTTCCAAGCGACAGCATCGGATACTTGTGATCATATTGAGCAAATTCCCTTGTAAGGTCACTGCCAACAAGCCTCGTTGGAGATGACCCGTCTGAAAACTCAGGATACTTCTTTTCAAGAGTCTCGAGTTCATTCATTATCAGGTCAAACTCAAAATCAGAGATAACAGGGCTGGCGTCTATGTAATATCTTTTGTTATGCTCCTCAATCTCCTTTCTCAGCATTTCTATTCTTTCCTTTGCCTCTGATTTCTTCATAATTATTTCTGGGATTATCCTATAAACCTTCCGCCCGTCAGCTCCAGACTCCCGGGACTATTCGTGAGCATTCAGGGCACTTGCCTTCTCTTATTGTATTTAATAATATCCTGTATCCCTGCCTTTTGATGAGTGTGGCTTTGCATGAAGGGCAGGCAGTGTCCGAAAGCTCACTGCCCGGTACATTGCCTGTATAAACATACCTGATGCCTTCCTCTGCAGCTATCTTTGCAGCCCTGTTAAGCGTTTCAACAGGTGTGGGAGGCAATTGTTCAAGCTTGTGGACAGGGAAAAACCTGCTGAAATGCAGCGGTGCGTCCCTGAACCCGTTTTCAGCAAGCCAGCGGCACATCTTCCTGATTTCGTCAGGGTTGTCACTCCAGGAAGGCACGACAAGACTTGTTATCTCAACCCAGGTTCCGGCATCCCTGTATATCTTAAGCGAATCAAGCACAGGTTGAAGCTTTCCTCCGGTGAGTTTCAGGTAGGTGCTTTCATTAAAGGCCTTTAGATCGATATTTACAGCGTCAACAAGCCCGCAAAGCTTTTTGAGCGGCTCAGGATTTATATAACCATTGGATTTCAGGATATTCCTTATGCCGGCTTTCCTGGCAAGAGTTGCTGTTTCAAACACATATTCATAAAAGGTAATCGGTTCGGTATATGTGTAAGCGATTGTGGGACAGCTGTTTTTCTTGCATCCGGCCGCTACTGATTCCGGGGGCATGTCAAAGTTCCTGGTCTTCTCAGGACTTGTCTGCGATATCGACCAGTTCTGGCAATTCAGGCAAACAAGATTGCAGCCGGCAGTTGCAATCGAGAAAGCCCTGGTTCCCGGGAGAAAATGATAAAGAGGTTTCTTTTCAATAGGATCAATGTTCGCGGAACATGGATTGCCGAAGGCAAGAGTGTAGAGTTTCGAGTTATGAGCTATCCTGTTGTTGCATTTGCTGAGCTCGCCTTCCTTAAGCACGCATTCGTTCGGGCAAATTCTGCACATGACACCCCTGGCGCTTTCCTCCTGGAACATTGCCTCCTTACTGAATTTTCCTTTCCGGAGGTCCTGTCCGATCAGAAAGGAGGCTGACGGCGCCACCAGGAGTCCCGAGGAAACAGCCAGTGCCTTTTTGATGAAATCACGCTTCGCGCTGTCGTGTTTGTGCCTGTGATCCATTGTCAGCATTTTCCGTGAAAGGAATAAAGCTAATACTTGTTGACATTTGTACCAAAAATGGAGGCTGTAAAAATCAGCCCGCAGAGTATAAACAGAGTTGTGCCTATGCCTGCAAGGGGAACCAGCAATCCTGCCGTAAGTATGAAACCTGCTGCCGATCCGGAAAGATCAGCACTGTACACAAGTGCTGTGCTGCCACCTGCAGGCATGTTCAGGGTGAGATTATGAAAAATGCTGCCTGTAATGATTGCCGGGGGAACTGAAACAAACACAAGTAAAATGATGACTGCCGCAGTTCCTCCCATTGACGGCAGGAACGAAGACCCTATGGCAACGAAAAGGTAATAAAATGCTGCCAGTAGTCCTTTATTTCTGATCGACAGGCTATTAAGCATTATTCCCGGGTTTCCTGATCCTATAGCAAGGCCGGCCATTACCGACGCGATAATGAGTCCTGTATACTGGTACATGTTCCCGGCTGTGATCTGAAGGGCCAGCAGTACAACTATCTCAAAGGACGAGAGCGTAAAAGCACCTGTATACATTATCAGGCCCTTTCTGCCTGTAAGGAGAAGCGGAACAATCAGCAGCAGCAACAGCAGCACGGCAACGGGGATACGCTCATTGCTGCTTCGGCTCAGACTGAAAAGCTGTGAGTGGAAAACCGCAACAGGTCTTGCCGCAGTGTTGACTTTTCCGCCGGACCCGAGCAGTTCAGTCAGTTCACTGCTCCTGAGTGCAGTCAGATCATCCTGGAAATAGCCGCTGTTGACCCATTCATTAATAATTCCTTTCTCATCAGCCAGCTTTCCGAAGCCCGTGCTTAATGCGCTGTCGGAAGCGATAAACCAAAGCTTGTTGCCGGCCACAGGCACAACAAACCTGAAAGCTGTTTTCAGAGAGTTGTAAACTGATGAATAAAGTTTTACTGATTCATCATTGTAATAGTTCTCCGCTGCGCCCGGAGTACATGCAAATACGCCCCCATCCCTTAGTTTTTTACTTACTGCAGCGAAAAACTCAACAGTGTAAAATCTTCCCGTCATAAGTGTTGACGGAGGCGGAGTCAGGAGGATTATTACATCGGCAGAGTGAGACATGCTCCTGACATACCTGAACCCGTCACTTCTGACTTCAGTGTATTTTACCGAACCAGTTTCACCCCTGAATCTTAGTATCTTAGCCAGTTGTGCGTCACCTTCCACTTGGGTGATTCTTCGGAGTGGGTATTTGAGCAGCTCGGGAACATTCGAATCAGGTGCCCCGGAAATAAGCAACACCGATTCAGGATTGCGGGCCTGGAGCATAGCTAAGTGGATGTTCTCCTCCCTTTCTTCAATGTCGCCGCTGTAGGCCAGCAACCTGTGGTTGTAGAGTATGCCGGTGCTGGCATTGTTCTCACATGTTGTTACATTGCCATAAGGCGTGTCGTGTGTTGCTGTTACACTCACTCCCGGGAGGAGAAGACTCCTCATCAGGACGTCCGGATCTGTTATAAAAAGAATACAGATGAGCGTGGCGGAAAGCGTCTTTATTGAATTTGCCTTCCAGGTCGAAAGGCTGACAAAATTCAGAATCGTCCAGGCCAGTGACAGAATCACTGCGAGAAACAGCAATTCATAGTTGTTCACCCGGCCTGATGCAAGCAAGGTTACAAGGATTCCTGCCAGCACTCCCCCCGCAGTTTCAATAGCATAGGATTTACCTGGAGAATAGCCATTGACAATACCTGCCCTTCCTAGGAGCTTCAGGAAGAGGTATCCCGATATAAAACAAAATGGAAACAGAGTTAAAAAGATGAAGAGTATGCTAAATAGAAAAGAGGGAGATTCTCCTGGTGTAAGGAAGAAACGGGCAAGCAGGATCATTACTGAAATTGAGGCAAGCGGCGACAGGGAGAAGAACATGTTGATCTTTGGAGGATCATCCATGCGCGACGATACCGCAGCCATTGAGCCGGCTGCAGTTGCAAGAAGCCATGCCCCCAGGAAAATGCCGTTCATGAGCTCAAATCCTCCTGAAATGTTCATCATTTCCCTCATCAGCAATATTTGAACAGAGGAACTAAGCAAACCTGCCATGAACAGGTTTCCTCCAATAAGTCCGGGAGTTGAAAGCCACGGACGCTGCTGCTGAACTCCTTCGGCTGTTTCCCTGTTTCTGGTGAAAAAGTAGCCTGAGTGCCTGATAAAGTGCAATATGCCTGTGAATGCCAGTCCTGTACCTGTCTCAGCATGTAACCTTACAAATGATCTTACATTTGGGATATTCCATTTATAAGTCACCTGCAGGGCAAGGAAAAAGCCTGAGAGGGCAACTGAGATAAATGCTGCCGCGAGTACAAAGTTCCAGAATTTCCTGTGTGCCTGAGGAGAAATGAATCCTGCCCTGCAGAGTGAATATGTCAGCAGGTATAAAAGCAGGGTCACGATCCCGGTTTCAGCGGCATGATACATCTTTATCTCTTTCCCTCCTCAAGAACCACTCCCTCATAGACATAAATATCGGCTGTTTTCCATCCATCCCATCCAATGCCGGCCTTGTCACGGGCCGTATAGCCCAGGAACTCTTCCAGTGTCCATCCGTTTTCAGTTGCAACCTGGGGCAGCATCGTGCCTGACCTTGATTCCTTCTTTATATAAATTCCATGCTTGCCGAGGATTATTTCGCTTATGTCTGAGACCTTGTTCAATGGTCCCAGTACAGTGATCTCGATATCGGTGCCGGGATATTCATCGCGAACGAGGGGAGAGAACCTCGGGTCACCGAAGGCTGATGACAGGGCTGATTCCTTCACAACCTGGTAAAGCGGTTCCGTTGAAATGAACCTGCCTATGCAACCCCTCAGAACACCGTTGATCTTAAGTGTAACGAAAGCTCCATATGG
>JALOMK010000016.1 GCA_025455505.1 Bacteroidales bacterium | reverse complement strand
ATCCGCTCCGGGTTCCGTCAGCTTCCTGAGGAAGCTCCCCGTTGTGCATATCATGGGAAAGCACTCTCTCGATGAGGTATATTTTCTTCCCAGGCTTATATCCTCCCTGCTGATCGGCGGCAGTACTTCCGAGGCGATCCCGCAGCTTCGGGCTGCCGCGGAGATGAAGTAGGCCGTATCGTTCATATGCGGAAAATAAAGCACCCTTTCCTTGTCGGGTGAAGCCATTCCGGGACGCGGCCTGAAGATCTTCTCCTCCCTCTTCCTGTTAAGTTCCGCTCCCTTCATACTGTCGAGAAATGCTTCAATGCGGGTAACCATCCCGGCATCGGCCGAGTGTTCATCCACTTCAAGGTGCAGGAAGGGTTTGCTTTTTAGTTCTTCGCTGACATAGTGCCAGATAAAGGAATCGGGGCCGCAGCGAAAGTTGCTAATATAAACGGCATTCAGGATATCACTTGCGGCAACCTTCCGCGCCGCGGCAATTATCTTCTGTCCGTTGGGCCAGTACATGCTCCTGTAATGGCTGAAGATATCAGCGCCCGACAGGTCGAGCATGTCGAGGGGTACAGGCATTATATCCTGGGCCATGAGCTTCTCTGTGAGTGCCAGGTTAAGATGCGGATCCGTAATGTTGTATGGTCTGCCTAATATTACAAGAGGCCTGCAGCCGGGAGGGACATTTTCAAGGGCACGCATCCCTGTTTCGACACATTTCGCTTCAAACGCAGTCTGTACAGAATCTGCTTTGAGTACTGCCTCCCTTATTCGGCTTTTGCTTAAACCGAACCTGTCATGGAACCAGGCTGTCATTTCTTTCATGAGAGCCCTTTCAAAGAACCTGAAATGAAGAGTTGGTATCAGGAGCCTCGATTCATCAACCTTCCCCCTGAGGGCGGCCTTTATCATGAAGGGATATGTCTGTATCCATGGACAGTTGCAGTTGAATGTGCTGTTTCCCTTGCGCTCTTTCCCATTTACGATGAAGGGTGTGAATATGTAATCAGCTCCCTTGTCGACAAGGTCCATGACATGACCATGCATCAGTTCGACAGGCAGGCAGGTTTCGGTAGTCATAAGTTCGATAGACCTGTTAACAAGGATTTTATCAGATTCTTTCGAGACTATTACGCGGAATCCGATGTCTTCAAAGAATGTTCTCCAGAATGGGAATTGCTGGTAGTATACCATAAGTGCTCTCGGGATGCCCACCGACGGACGGTCCTGCATGCTGCCCGGATCATAGCCCTCAGTCAGCAGCTTTGTCCTTTCCGCGACGAGGTCGGGGATCTCCGTGTTAACCCTTTTCCTGTCGCCTGTTTCGTATTTCTCGCATCTTCCGCCGTAGAAAAGAGGCCTGGCGGCACCTTCAATCTTTACACGCCTGATCTCGCAGTGATTCGAACATTCCCTGCATGTAAACCTGCTGATGCTGTATGCTGCATTCCTGATTCCGAATCCCTTGAATTTCGAGACCTCCCCGTCATTCATCTTCCTTTGTGCAAGTATTGCAGCCCCGATGGCCCCTGTGACGTCAAAGTGAGGAGGAATAGTTATTTTTTTACCTGTTACCTGTTCGAATGCGGCTACAACTGCCCTGTTGTTTGTGACACCGCCCTGAAAAAAGATCCTGCTTCCGACTTTCTTGTCTCCGACAACCTTCTCGAGGTAGTTGTAAACAATTGAATAAGCCAGACCTCCCACAAGGTTTTCTTTTGCTGCCCCTTTCTGCATGAAGGTGTTCAGGTCCGATTCCATGAATACAGTGCACCTGTCGCCAAGTTTTACCGGGGCCGGGGCCCTGAGAGCCATTGCTCCGAACTCCTCAACAATGCTGATGTTAAGTTTCTCAGCCTGTTCTTCGAGGAAGGATCCTGTTCCCGCAGCACACACTTTGTTCATCTCGAAATCAACAACAACTCCGTTTTCGATACTTATATACTTCGAATCCTGCCCGCCGATCTCGAATATCGTATCAACCTCCGGATCGAAGTCTATGGCTGCGGTTGCCTGGGCGGTTATTTCATTCTGAATTGTGTCGGCGCCTATGAAGTCACCTGTAAGGTATCGCCCCGACCCTGTTGTTCCTGCGCCGGCAACAATTACTTTTTCGCCGGCTTCCTCATATATCTCCGTGAGTCCCCTCTGAATTGCCTCCAGGGGCTTCCCTGCTGTGGGAATATACCTCCGTGCAACTACACGGTGTTCCTCGTCGATAAGAACGACATTTGTACTCAGCGAACCGATGTCAAGTCCCAGGAATACTTTTGTCCTGGTTCCGTCATTCATTAGCGGATAAACATCCTTCCTGTAAATCGCATCTGCTTCCTTCAGACCGGGCAGACTGGAAAAATCACGATTTTCATTCTCAAGATATTCCTTCAGGCGGTCTGTTCCTTCAAAATTGTCAATACACATGTTGTTTCCGGTCGAATACATAAGCGCACCAATTGCTCCCATAGATGCGTGGTATTCAGGAACTATCAGGTCTTCCTCGGCAAGCGAAAGCACTGACCTGAAAGCTCTGACGATTCCCAGGTTTGCTGCAACACCTCCTGAAAAAATAACAGGTTTGACAATCTCCTTGCTTCTCGCGAGATTGCTTCGGAAGTTCCTGGCAAGGGCGAAACACAGACCGTTAATTATGTCGTGAAGTGGTGTTGCAATCTGCTGATGATGTATCATGTCACTTTTTGCAAACACGCTGCAGCGGCCTGCAATCCTCGGAGGATCATCAGAGAGAAGAGCCATCTTGCCGAATTCATTTTCAATCGGTACTCCTATTCTTCTGGCCTGCTGGTCGAGGAAAGATCCTGTGCCGGCTGCGCAGATGCTGTTCATCTCGAAGTCGGCCAGAGACACCTTTCCATCACTGTCTTTTTCCGAAAGCCAGATCAGTTTGGAGTCCTCTCCGCCAATCTCGATCACGCTCCTCGCATGAGGATAGAGACGGGCTGAGGATGTGGCCTGGGCAATTATTTCATTCACATACGCTCCTCCGATCAGGTCGGCGGCAATTTTTCCTCCGGATCCCGTGAATGCCGTGCCGCTGATTTTACCGGCAGGATACTCCTTCAGTATTGCCTCCATCCTGTTGAAAAGAACATTGAAGGGTTTTCCGTGCAGATAGTCATAAAAGTTGCTGAGAATTTTAAACTCACTGTCCATGACAACGCTGTTCAGCGATACTGATCCTATGTCGAAGCCCAGGAAAAAGCGATCAGGATTTTTTTTGGCAACAAGCTCTGGATTCATCATAATTATTCCATAAAAACTGTGAACCTTAATCAAATATAAGAAAAAAAGGGGAAAACAGCATTTGTTTTCCCCCTGGAAAGTGACATATATCAGGTTTTTAAACCCACTCTTCCTGGAGTATTTCCCCGTTGATTCCGACTATCATTTTTTTAACAGGCACTTTTCGTGATGACTTTGCCTGTGCTGTCCGTACCATCTGAAGGAGTCCTCCGCAACACGGAACCTCCATCATCATAACTGTAATAGTGTTCAGCTTTGCGGTGTCAATCATTGCAGTAAGTTTCTCAACGTATGTTTCAATGCCATTGTCGAGCTTGGGACACGCAATTGCTAGGGATTTTCCCTTCAGGTGCCTGCTGTGGAAGCCTCCTACAGAGAAGGCCACGCAATCGGCAGCAAGAAGCAGATCGGCCCCCCTGAAATATGGCGCATTCGGATTCACAAGGTGCATCTGGACAGGCCACTGTCTTAATTCAGATGGCTGGTCCCCGACTAAAGAGGCCGACTCATCATTGCCGGGTTTTTCAATTACAACAGCCCTTGATCCCGGACAGCCGCCCTCTGCGTGGCCATGACCGTGTACATGCCCGTGACCGTGTCCATGGGAGTTCCCTGCCGCAGAAAATGCTGCCCCTGCTCCTGCCATGGCTGAAACCTGTGGCGCCCTGCCATGGTTGTGTACCTCGCTTATAACCTCTTCCAGTCTGAAATTAAGTTCATCCCTGTGCTCCTTCAGCCAGCTTACTCCTTCCTGGAGAAATCCTGTCTCACCGTGGTCCTTGAGATGCTTGAGATGGGCCACAACTGTGTTCTTGCCTTTGTCAATCATCTGTTCCATGACTTTTATTTCGTTGTAAGGCTCTGCCTCCCTTGTTTCAATTGTAATAGCGCCTTCGGGGCAGTGGCCTATGCAGGCGCCAAGGCCGTCGCACATCAGTTCGCTTACAAGCCGCACTTTCCCGTCAATTACCTGGAGTGCCCCCTCATGGCAGTTTGGAACACACAGGCCGCAGCCGTTGCAAAGTTCCTCATCGATTTTAAGTATGTCTCTTTTCATATCTCATTTTGATTTTTGTCCTCTGCAAAGTTGAGTATACAGACAAGATTAAATTGTAACAAATGTTACAAAAGCTTATTATTTCTTATTTTTTTTTGCTGAAGGGATATTATTCAGACCGGGACCAGGAACTTTCAGGAGAGCCAGGTGCCTGTTGTCTATGGTCCGACCATGCACAGTCTGACCGGGCAATCGCCGGGCTTTTAACCGAATGGCCGGCTAAAAACCAGCAGCCATTTACTTAAGTGAAGCTGCATTTGCCATATTTATCAGGCCCACGTAAAGCATCCTTGCAACATCTTCCATTATGTCGATAGTTACTGCATCGGGGTCATCGCCTGGCAGATGGTAATAAACAGGCTTAACGCTTCCTGTGGTTCCAACAGACATGGTTCTGTAGCCTGCAGAGCTGAAATTAAATGCATCGCTTCTGGGCCTGCCGTAATATTCTGAGGGTTCGGGAGCAGAGGACCTGAACGGCCTGTGGATATACTTTGTATTGGCATCTTCAAAGTATGTCAGCAGATGCTTGTATGTACTCTGTCCGCTTACAGCCAGCCCGGTACCGTTGCCAACCATATCTAGGTTAATGAAAACTGCTGCTTTTTCCTTCGGGAGCGCGGGTTTTGAGGCATAGAGCCTGCTGCCGTGGAGGCCGGTTTCCTCACCTCCAATAAAAAGAAATACGACTGATCTTTTAAGTTTTATGCCTGAAGCGGCCATCGCCTTTGCAGCAGCCATGATGTCGACGACTCCGCTTGCATTGTCGAGGGCTCCGTTCACTGTCTTGCCTGCGCTGCCGACAGCATCCAGGTGGGCTCCAATAATTATTGATTCATTTTTAAGAGCAGGATCACTGCCCTCCATGATTCCTATTACATTGCAGCCCTTGCCTTCGGCGTGCCTTGTTGTATTTGCCTTTATTGTTACCGTTTTACCGGTATTGAAAGAGGCGGGTTTGAAACTCTTCCTGATTTGCTCAGTGAGTTTCTCGTTAGTGGTCCCCAGCCCGGCAAAAATATCTTCAAGAGGCTGTCTGCCAATGCCGCAGACAATTATCGAGGGATCGTATGAGATATTCGGATTCGCACTTGCCCCGTCGATGTATAAAAAGCCTGCCGCTCCGTGTCTTACGGCATTCTCAAGCTTATACTGGTGATAGCAGTATGCCACCCATTTCGCGTATTCGGAGTTTCTGGGGTCGGTATGCGGTACATCCCTGTTTATAAGCACTATTTTTCCTTTGACGTCAATACCGCTGTAGTCATCATAATTAAGTTCCGGGGCGCTTACACCGAAGCCTGCATAAACAACCTCCGCAGTAATTTCGCCGTTGCCTGAATTCATCCCGGGGTAGAATTCATCAGGATATGTATAATTCTTTTTAATTACTGATCCGTCATTCTGGGGAATGTTCAGTACCAGTCCTCCAATGTCATTAACAACTGTATAAGGGGCATCAAACCACTGGAAGTAAGTTCCGTTTTCGCCACCTGCCTTCAGACCCCACTGTTTAAGATTCGAAGCCACCCATTCGGCGCTTGCGATGTACTCCGGAGTGCCGGACAGCCTTCCATTGAACTCGGGAGAACAGAGCTTCTCCATCCAGTCCATCATTTCCAAGGCGTTTATCGTGTGAAATGAGCTGAGTAGTTTTTGTTCTTCCGCAACCTGGGCGTATGAGATTCTCAGCAGGGTCAGGGCAAGCAGTGCAGATGTTAAAATGGCTCTTCTCATTGTCCGGCTATAATTTATCAGCCGTAAATATAAGGATTTATGTGTCGTTGCATTTTCATATTTTTACATAAAAAAGCATGGATTACAAGGTACTCGAAGGCGCCCCGCTTTTCAAAGGCATGGATGCAGGGGAGATAGCAAATATACTGGAAGCTACAAATTTCAGAATACGCAGGTTCACAGCCGGAACTATGATAGCAGGAAGCGGGGATGTTGTTGCTTCGCTCTATCTTGTAGTCACCGGGACAGTAAAGGGAGAGATGGTTGATTATGCAGGCAGGGTAATAAAGATCGAGGACATTCCTGCCCCGGGAGCCCTTGCAGCCGCCTTCATTTTCGGTTCCGCTAACAGGTTTCCTGTAAATGTTATGGCCCTGTCCGACGGTGAGCTGCTTGTAATTGAAAAGCCTGAATTCCTCCGGGTTCTCGAGGCTGATGAAAGATTGCTTGTGAATTTCCTGAACATGATATCAAACCGCTCGCAATTCCTTTCGGAGAAGATCAAGTTTCTAAATTTCAAGACAATAAAAGGAAAGCTTGCCTACTTCATTCTGCAGAAGTCCGATGCCGGAGGAGAGATTATAAACACAGGAATGACGCAAAGTGACCTTGCAGACTTTTTCGGGGTAACGAGACCTTCGATTGCAAGGGCGCTTGGCGAGATGGAGGAGGCCGGTTACATCTCTGCAAAGGGCAGGATTGTCAGGATTCTTGACAGGTCGGCGCTTACAACCCTCACATCAGACATTTGATCTATCTGCGCGGAAGTGATATCATGAAGCAGGTCCCCTCGCCGGGCCTGCTTTTTACTGTTATTGATCCGTTGTTGATTCTTACGAGGTCATAACAGAGTTTCAGCCCCAGCCCAGTGCCCTTTTCGTTCTCGGTGCCGGGAGTACTGTCTATTTCGCTGACCCTGAACAGCTTTTTTTGTCTTTCCTCCGACATCCCTGTGCCATTGTCGCAGATCTTAAGCATTATTCCTTCCCAGCCTTGCGAATTGTCGGTAAGAAGTATGCTTATCCTTCCACCCCTTGGAGTGTACTTGATTGAATTCGACATTAGGTTCCTTACAACAATATCGAGGAGATCCTTGTCGAAGTAGGCTACAGAACTTCCTTTCTGTGTAAAGTTTATGATTATGTCTTTCTTGTCAGCTGTCTCCTTGAAGATGCTCAGGTTTGTCAGAATAACGTTTGCCAGGTCATGGCTTTCAGGGGAGAATTTCAGCTTTTCCTCCTGGCCGCGTCCCCATACAAGCATGTTCTCAAGAAGGCTGATGACCTGCTGTGCATACTGTATGCTTGAATTTGCAAATGAATCGTACTGATCCTTGTATTCCTTCTCCTTCAGCAGGTTGAGCATATAGAGGATATTAACCACCGGGCCCCGGAGATCATGGGCTATCACGGAGAAAACACGGTTCTTAAGCTGAATTGTATCTGAAAGCTGCTTGTTCTGAAGGGCAATCCTTGTGTTCTTGTTCTCGATCTCGAGGGTCCTCATCTTCAGTTCCTGGGTCCTCTGGTTAACGATTTCCTCAAGATTCCTGTTCATGAACTCAAGTTCGGTGCGAAGTCTTTCCTTCTCGAAATATGCCTTTACCCATTTATAGAGAAGTAGGCCTGCCTGCAGGAAAACGAAAATCACAATCAGGTAAGTGACTGAATATCCAAGCGAGGTTGTTGACTTGCCGGTGGAAACCCTTATGTCGTGATAGGCGCCCAGCAGCAGGAGAAGAAAAGCAAGGAAATATACAAGGTCGAGCCTGTTTCCACTGACGGCGCTCCTGAAGCTCCGGAAGAGAAGGTAACCCGAAAGAATGGCAACTGCTGCATAGGTTGCCAGGGCCGAGAGTGAAAATATCCTGACGGGCAGCAATAAGGTAAGGAGGAAGGCTAATGCGTAGAAGACAGTCACCGGGATTGAAACAATCCTTATGAACCTCGATGGATAAAGGCACCGTGCAAACCATACCCATCCTGTCATCACAATGTACATGCTTATATACTCAAACCGCACCATCCAGGTCCAGTTCACGTCTGTCAGGTTCTGAATGAGAAAATGCGATGTGAACAGCGGCCGCAGCGCCAGCCCTATTGTGGCCATGCTGAAGTAGCCCATTATTTTCTCCCCGGGCGAGATAAACAGGAAGTAAAGAAAAAAGATTGAGAATCCTATAAGCATGCTTATCACAGCCCATGAGGCCGCCCAGCTGCCTGCCATTCTTCTCTGCACCTCGCTGAAGGTTCCCAATCTTGCAGGCAGCCAGAATCCACCTTTCCTGTGATGAAAGTTGGAAACATTTATAAGTATAGTGATAGTATCTGAAGTAGGGCTTAACCTGAAGAAATTACGCCTGTACTCAGGTTTTGTCTCCTCTTTTGTTTTTCCGGGTATCCCGTTCTCTCCAAGATTCTTGCCATCGACATATATCTCGTAAGATGAATCGAATGCAGGGAGGTCGAGTGCGAGTGACTGGCTGAAATTTTCAGGCAGTAATATACGCAGCCTGTATGTGGCGAATCCCGTTCTTTCCGTCCTGATCGAGTCATTGCCGTATTCTGTCCAGTATGCGGGCACCCTCCCGTAATAGGGCGTTAGAAGCGTATCTGCAGTAAAATCATCGGGAGTCAGCATCCTGTTCCAGTAGAACTCCCAGTAGCCGTTGAGATTCATGACAAAGCTGAAGGGGTCCCTGATCTTTCTCAGATCGAGTATACCCTTTTCAGCTTTCGGGAGCTCGGCCGCAGTGCCTGTACCTGTAAAAAGCACAAGCAGAAAAAGGCAGATAAGGTCCCTGTATCTCACTTTGCCTTATTATTTCAGACCCCTGTTTTCAAGCAGTGCGTCAATCCCGGGTTCCTTGCCTCTGAACGCTATGTACATTTCGAGAGGATCACGTGTTCCTCCCTTTGAAAGGATCTCATTCTCGAACCGCGAGGCTACTTCCCTGTTGAAAATGTCGCCTGTCTCCTTGAAGGCCTTAAAAGCATCTGCATCGAGTATCTCACACCAGATGTAGCTATAATATCCTGCTGAATACCCCGAAGCCCAGATATGGTTGAAGTAAGTTGACCTGTACCGGGGTTTTATCTCCGGGATAAGGCCATACTTTTCCATTGCCTTTTTCTCGAACTCCCTGATATCTATGTCTGCCGGCTGTGTGAGGGCATGGTATTCCATGTCGAGCAGTGCGGCGGCAAGGTATTCAACTGTTATAAAGCCAGTATTGAACTTGCCTGCCTTCTCAAGCTTCTCAACAATTTCGGCAGGTATCACTTCCCCTGTCTGGTAATGCTTCGCGTATACCTTGAGCACTTCCGGTTCAAGTACCCAGTGTTCCATTATCTGCGAAGGAAGTTCAACGAAATCGCGAGGTACGGAGGTTCCGGATACACCCGGGTAAGTTGAATTTGAGAGAAGCTGATGCAGGGCATGCCCGAACTCATGGAAGAGTGTGGAAGCCTCATCGGCTGTAAGCAGCGCGGGCTTGTCTGCAGTGGGTGGCGTTGAGTTGGTGACCATTGTAACCACAGGTGTTATCATTTTCCCCTTTATGTCACGGCTCTGTCCGCGGAATGCACCGCACCATGCTCCGCCTCTCTTGGATGGCCTGGGATAGTTGTCGATCATCAGGATTCCGACATGTTTCCCGTCGCGCTTAACCTCGAAAGTATTCACGTCGGGGTGGTATTTCGGAATGTCGCTTCTTTTTGTGAATTCCAGCCCGTAGAGGCGGTTGGCAACATAGAACATGCCATCCATGACGTTGTCTATCATGAAGTAAGGCCTTGTCACCTCATCGCTGATATTGTATTTTTCCCTTTTGATCTTCTCCGTATAGTACCACCAGTCCCATGGTTCAAGCCTGAATTTCCCGCCTTCACTGTCAATTATCGCCTGCTGAGCGGCAGCTTCGGCTTTTGCAACCGGTGTTGCTGCATTCCACACCTGGCTGAGGAATTCAAATACCTTTTCCGGAGTTTTTGCCATATTGCGCTCCAGTGCGAAATCAGCATAACTTTCATAGCCAAGGAGCCTGGACCTTTCAACCCTGAGATTTGTTATCCTGGCTATTATAGCCTTATTGTCCCTGTCGTTGTCGTTGTCGCCCCTCATGAAATAACCTGTGAACAGTTTTTCCCTGAGATCCCTTCTGTCGGAATACTGAAGGAAGGGCGTCATGCTTGGCACCTGGAGGGTGAAAACCCACTTGCCTTCCATCTTAAGACTTTTTGCCATTGCCTCGGCCTGCGAAATAACGCTTTCCGGCAGACCTGAAAGATCAGCCCTGTTTTCTATTTCCAGCCTGTAACCGTTAGTCTCAGCCAGCATATTCTCTCCGAATTTTACAGATAGCAGTGCAAGCTCCTCGTTTATCTTCCTCAGCTTCTCCTTGTCCTCCGCTGACAGGGCCGCACCGCTCCTGACGAAGCCTTTATATGTGTCTTCAAGGACTTTCTTTTCCTCTGCTGTCAACCTGAACTTTTCCTTGTTGTCCCATACTGACTTTACTCGCTGGAACAGGCTGTCATTGAGGTTTATATCGTCGCGGTGCTTCGAAAGCTGCGGCGACAGGTCCCTGTTGATCTTCTGAAGTGTGTCATTTGTGTTTGCAGAGTTCAGCGATCCGAACACTCTGGCCACTTTAGTGAGAAGCTGACCGCTGTATTCGAGGGCTTTTATTGTATTTTTAAAAGTAGGGTCATCCTTCTCAGTGATTATAGCCTTTATTTCGGCCCTCTGTTCCTCCATGCCCTTAAGATAGGCCGGCATGAAGTGTTCAGCCTTTATCTTCTCAAAAGGAGGAACTTCGAAAGGCGTGTCATAACTGGCATTTAGGAAGGGATTTTCATTACGTGGCTCTTTACTGCAGCCTGCAAGGATAAATAGTGCTGAAAGCATCAGGTAAAAGGTTTTTTTCATGGTTATGTGTTTTTTCAGGTCATAATGTGCCGAAATTACAAATTTTATGTCTTGCCGGAACATTTTGTCAGTGACAAATACAAAAGAAGAAGGCACCGGGGAGGTGCCTTGCCTTCGATTTACCTAAACCTGATCGTAGAATTCGCCGAACGGCGTCCTTAGAGAAGTAAAAAAATCGTTAAAAATTTCTTTTCATGCCTGCCTTTATAACCTGCAGGAGCTTTATCCTGACAGGTTTTTTTAAAGTTTGTTTACATAGAATAGACGCATAAATAATGCCAATGTTGCACCCCGGGAAGTTAATGTTATGTTAATCATTTGTTAAAATTCTTAATGGCATGATTACAAGTACCATGACGGCTCTTAAAGAATTAATCCCCCGGGTGCCGGACAATCGGATTTTTTTAATACATTGCAGCATTAATTTTTGCAAATGCTTGACAGGCTAAGACATTCATTCATGATGAGGCGACTCGGCAGGCGTCTCTATAATTGCCTGATGTTCTATATCGGCATATCCAGGGCTTAATCCCCCGAAAGTATCTTGTTTCTCCACTTATTTTTTATTATTTGCGAAGTTCTGATGAAAGGGCTCATTTTCAGTATAAAGCGATATTCAGTGCATGACGGACCCGGGATAAGGGTGACATTCTTCATGAAGGGATGTCCTCTCCGCTGCATGTGGTGCCATAATCCTGAAGGCATTTCCCCTTTCATCGAATCAGTTGAAAATCATAACAAGCTTGGCGAAAAGGAATTTTCTGCCACTGAGACTGTTGGAATATATTACAGTTCCCGGGATCTGCTCGAAATTGCAGAGCGCGAAAGGGTATTCATGACCCAGTCAGGCGGAGGCGTCACCTTTTCAGGAGGAGAACCCCTCATGCAGGCCGCTTTCCTTGAGGAAGCGATGAAACTTTTACGCGAGAACGGGTACCACACTGCTGTCGATACATCGGGTTACGCCAGGTCAGATGATTTTCTCAGGATAATGCCCTACACCTCCATGTTCCTGTTCGATCTGAAACACCTCGATGATGAAAAACATATACAGTACACCGGAGTGTCGAACCGGCTGATCCTTGAAAACCTTGACATGCTTGCCCGCAGCGGAAAGGAGATTTATGTCAGGATACCGGTAATCCCAGGTTATAATGACGACCAGGACCATCTCGGGCGGCTGAGGGACTACATTGCCTCCTCACGCGGAAATATAACGAGAATAAACCTTCTTCCGTTTCACCGGACAGGTTCGGCTAAATATAAAAAATTCAATCTGCAGTACAGGATGGGAGATCTCGTGAAGCCTTCCCCGGAAAGAATGAAGGAGATCAGGCATTTCATGCAGGATTCAGGCTGCAGGGTTAAAATAGGTGGTTAGAAAACTAAGGAAGATTGTAAAAGGGTTTGTACAGCTATTAATATTTTGAAAAAACCAAATACACGATTCATGATTATTTCTGAAAGAGTTAAAAAGCTCAGGGAGCTGAGCCTCGAGACTGAAGAAAGGTTAAGCGCTGAAAGAGCGCTCCTGATGACAAGGTTTTATAAGAGCGATGAGGCCCGGGAGCTGTCAGCACCAGTAAAGAGAGCCAGGGCGCTTGAATACCTGCTTCTCAACAAGAGCCTGTACATCGGCGACGGTGAACTGATAGTGGGTGAAAGGGGGCCCGCCCCAAAGGCAACACCCACTTATCCGGAGATCAGCCTGCACAGCCTTGATGACCTCGAAATACTTAACAGCAGGGAAAAAGTTTATTTCAGGGTCGACGATGAAGTAAGAAAGATCTATAGCGAGGAAGTGATTCCATACTGGAAGGGAAAGAGCAACCGCGACAGGATAATGGGCCTCATGACGCCGGAATGGCACAGGGCTTACAAGGCGGGGCTGTTTACCGAATTCCAGGAGCAGCGTGCTCCCGGACATACGGTACTTGGCTACAGGATGTTCAGGACAGGCTTCCTGGACCTTAAAAAGGAAATTTCACAGCGACTGGCTGAACTTGATTATTTCAATGATCCCGACGCCCTCGATAAGTCCGAGGAGCTTAAGGCAATGGACATTGCCTGTGATGCAATCATAATGTATGCCGGAAGGCATGCCGGCGAACTCGAGCGGCTTGCTGTGCTTGAGAAAAATGCAGCCCGGGCAGCCGAGCTCAGGACAATGGCATCGGTGTGCAGGAGAGTGCCTGCCAATGCACCGCAGACAGTTCATGAGATGCTGCAGCATTACTGGTTCATTCACCTGGGAGTAATCACGGAACTTAATCCCTGGGATTCCTTCAATCCCGGCAGGCTCGATCAGCACCTCTACCATGTTTATAAAAAAGAAAAGGATGAAGGGACTCTCTCAGAAGGCCTCCTGCATGATCTTCTCGGATGTTTCTGGGTTAAGTTCAATAATCATCCTTCACCTCCGAAAATGGGAGTCACTGCCAGCGAGAGCAATACCTACACGGATTTTTGCCTGATCAACCTGGGAGGAGTCAGGCCCGATGGCACCGATGCAGTGAATGAAATGTCGTACATTCTCCTTGATGTTATAAGGGAAATGCGTCTGCTGCAGCCAAGTTCAATGGTCCAGATAAGCAGGAAGAATCCCGACCTGTTCATCCACAAGGCCCTCGACATAATCCGTACCGGCTTCGGTCAGCCTTCCTGCTTCAATACAGAGGCAATCATACAGGAGCTTCTCAGGCAGGGCAAGAGTATTGAAGACGCAAGGAACGGCGGTGCATCGGGCTGTGTCGAAACTGGCGCCTTCGGTACGGAAGCCTACTGGCTGGCAGGCTACTTTAACCTTCCGAAGATACTGGAACTAACTCTTAACAATGGATTCGACAGGAGAACAGGCGTTCAGGTGGGACTCGAAACGGGTTTTGCCGAGGACTTCAGGACCTTCGGTGATCTGGTAAATGCTTTCGGCAGACAGGTCAGGTATGTTGCAGATATAAAGATCAGAGGTAACAACGTGATTGAAAAGACATTTGCAAAATGGCTTCCCGTACCCTTTCTTTCCCTTCTTGTCGAAGACTGCATAGCCAGGGGCACCGATTACAATGCCGGGGGGGCAAGATATAACACAACATATATCCAGGGAGTGGGCCTCGGCAGTATAACAGACATGCTCACTTCGCTGAAGTACAATGTATATGACACAAAGAGGCTTGGCTGGGGAGAACTGAGTAAAGCGATGGATGCTGATTTCAGCGGGTATGAAGAAATACGTCACAAGCTTGTTTACGACACTCCCAAGTTCGGGAACGACGACGACTATGCTGACCAGCAGGCCGTTGACGTCTTTGAAATTTACTATGATTCTGTAAACGGACGCAGCAATTCGAGGGGAGGGGTTCACAGGATTAACATGCTTCCGACAACCTGTCATGTTTATTTCGGAAGTGTCACAGGTGCCACTCCCGACGGAAGACATGCCGGGAAACCTCTTTCCGAAGGCATTTCGCCGAGCCAGGGAGCAGACAGGCAGGGCCCGACTTCAGTCATACGCTCCGCATCAAAGATCGATCACCTCCGTACAGGCGGTACTCTCCTGAACCAGAAGTTCTCGCCGTCTTTCTTTGAAGATGAGGAGAGTTATAACTGCCTCACTGCCCTTATAAGGAGTTATTTCAGCCTCGACGGACACCACATCCAGTTCAATGTTGTTGACGCCGATACCCTCAGGGATGCGCAGAAGCATCCCGAATTGTACCGCGATCTGATTGTAAGGGTTGCCGGCTACAGCGATTACTTCAACGACCTGGGAGAGG
>JALOMK010000203.1 GCA_025455505.1 Bacteroidales bacterium | reverse complement strand
AGCATACCGGACGAGCTCTGCAGGATTCAGCTCCTTGATTGTCTCCTTCGGCCTTACGCTTTTCATGAGCATTATGCCCATTCCAAGCTGACGTGCCACAGGTACTATAAGCCCCTGCCTGTTGTCCTTGTTGTCGCCGTAATGGTTCATCGCAAAGAGAACGTTGTCGAAGCGCCTTGTTTCGGCCAAAGATTTAAGAGCCAGCACATTTGCATGTCCCGAAAAGCCTATGAACCTTGTCACACCCTGCTCCTTCATCTTCTCAAAAAGGTCAAGCACACCGCCGCTCTTAATTATATTTGCAACATCTTCAGGAGACTCCACGGCATGTATCATCATCATGTCGAGATGGTCTGTCTGGAGGCGCTTAAGGCTGAGCTCGATCTTGCGTTTCGCCTCCTCGGGATCGCGCGAATCGATCTTGGTGGAGAGAAATATCTCCTTCCTGCGGGTTTTGACTATCCGACCCAGGCGTTCTTCGCTTACGGCACCGGTTTCGGTATTAACGTAGCTGTGAGCCGTGTCCCAGTAATACAGACCGTTGTCGAGAGCATAGGTACACATTGCCAGCGCCTCATCGGTGCTTTTGATTGTGAGAAACCTGCTCCCGAGCCCGATGGCTATTCTCGGAATCATTACACCGGTCTTTCCCAGCGGTGCTACAGGCAGTCCTTTCGCATTATATAGATTCTGATCAGGCCTCCCGAATACATTCCTGGCACCTGCAATTGCAACTCCTGCAGTCAGAGTGCTCTTTAAAAACTTCCTGCGTGAATAGATATTTTTCATGACGCTTGTGTTTTAATGCTGCCTGGGCAAACAAATTATTATCTGCACGCCAATTTACAATTTATCCGACAATTATTACCTCTGTGTATGGGTATAAAAAGAACAGGTGCAGTTTAGTAACCACACCTGTTCAAATAATTCATGGATCTCCCCATAACAATTATAAAATGAATGTATAAGTGTATTTCAGGAGAACGGATCTGTTGTTGAACACAGGAAGCCTTGGATCCTCAAGATCACGGTATGTGCTTCTTCCCTCATTGAAAACAATATAAAAATCATTCCCTTCCCTCGGGTTGAACCTGAATTTGATATTTGTGGAGACGGCATCCTCGGTACTGTTATACTGAACAAAGGCATTCAGCGACAGTTTTGTTGTGAGCATAAACAAAGCTTTAAATCTTCCTATATTCCCGACAAAGTTCTGATTGCGGCCGGGAAAAACGACACGATTGTACTCATATGCCAGGCTGAGCTGCAACGACGATCCGATATTCCACAGGGGCTCCAGTCCGAGTGTTAAGCGGTTGCCGTCGTAAAAGGTTCCGGCATATCCATCTATCCCCAGGCTTATTACCTTTGATTCTGATGTATTGAGGTGGGTGACAAACTGTGTGAAATTGTATTCTCCTGCCGGAACGCTTGCATCTTCCGATAGATCGAATTCCCTATCGACGTTCTCGAATGAATTCATTACTGCCACCATGCCTCCGAAACCCGACTTGAAATTGAACTTATATGCAAGTTCAGTCTCGGCAGTCTGAACATCATCGGACACATTGTCAACAAACATGGTTTCATTCAGCTCGAATTTATGATTCATCAGCGGAGATTCCTTTCCCGGGATCCAGCCATACTGAAGGCTGCCTGCATAATAGGAATAGTCTTTCCTTTGCTGAAAACCCATTGCAGGTTTAAAGTCCTTTCCGCTCCAGGTATAGGTGAAATCATAACCCAGGCCTCTGTCGTTGTATCTTTTCCAGTTAAGGAATATCCTGGTAGGATCAAGTGAGAGAGGATCATTCGCAAGCGATTTTGCCATTACCTGGGCAAGTTTGACGTTCAGGTAATCATTCCTGAATAACTTGAATATGCCATCCGCTCCATAAGTTGTACTGTACGAACCGTCCATTCCCAGTCGGGAAGTCAATATCCCGCCGATGTAACTGTTCCTGTTTATTACCTGGCGGCGCAGCCTCAACACCCCGAAGTTTTCTGAAGGAAGCGAACTCTGGGTTGTATCGGAAGGATCGAATGACTGGGTCTGAAGATCCATGAAACCGATATCCCATTTGCCTGCCATCCCGGTTATCCTGCCCCCTCCGATTATTGGAACCTGCTCCCCCTTATTGAGGCCGATCTGACGGCTGTAAAACACATTGCTTCTCCCTTCAAAACTAAAATTGAATATGCTCGACCGCTCCTGGAAAAAGGTTCTTTTTTCAGGAAAGAACAGTGAAAACCGTGTCAGGTTTATCTGCTGGTCATCGGCTTCGACCTGGGCAAAATCTGTATTTAGCGTGACATCAAGGGTAAGGTTATTTGTAAGGCCGTATTTTGCATCCAGACCGACGTTAAGTTTCGGGCTCCCTTTCAGTTCGTACGCGGTTCCTGATTCATTAAGAACATTATCCTGCTGATAACCAGTCAGCGCATAAGGTGCTACGTAGAAAGGCTTTTTGGATCTGATCCCCTCGAATGTCACTTCATTGGCCTTCGATGCACGATATGTGCTGTATATTCCCCAGTCGGGAGGTATAGCCGGGTAAATATCAATCTCATTCTTATGCGCTATCCTTCTGAAGCAAATCAGCCCCATAGTCACTTTCCCATTTTCCTCCTTGAACCGCATGCTTGAAAAGGGGATGCGCATTTCGAGGTACCATCCATTGTCATCGCGGCTGGTCTTAACATCCCAGAATGTATTCCAGCTGGTGTTGAATGGAGGGGTCCGCGGACTTGATGCAATTGCATCGTTAAGAACCGTGAAGTCGTTCCTCAGTCCGCTCGGAGTTGTCGAAAACACAAGCGCGTTTTCCTTGTCATTGAATGAATCGAAAACCAGCGTAAGCGATTCGTTGCTGTTGGACCCTTCGTCGCGTTTTTTTGAAGTTACAAGCATTTTTGTGGCTTCCGAGTCAAACAACCTTGCACCAACATATATGTAATTGTTGTCGTAGCACAGCATCACCTCGCTCTTTTCTGTCGGCTGGCTAGCGAAGGTGGGCGTATGCATTACCATCTCAAGCGGTTTTACATTCTGCCAGCACTGATCGTCTGCAATTCCGTCGAATTTAAACTCCCCCGTTATCCTGGGAATGGATTTCATATCCTGCGATTCGGCAGTTATGAAGGATGAAATGATTACTGTAAACAGTATCAGTTTCCTTAAGGTTGCTGCTTTCATAGCTTTAGCTTATTAATATCTCTGTCAATTGGTCTGCAAAATGCCCTGGCATTCATGAACCAAATCTACTTTCCCTGCGGGGAGCATATTAAAAAACTAAGGCAAGGCTGATTAAATAACAGGTGAAGTGACCAGCATTAATGTTGAGATAAAAACAGTTAATCAATAAATCAAGTTTGATATACTTTAATGCAGGTATATGATTTCTAATTGATGAAGTACGAAGTAAATTAAAAATTAACCACTGAGTTTAGCGGAGTCAATACGGAATACCACGGTTTTTAAACAGCCAGAGTCTTTCTTGCCTCCCTGTCGGGGTCATTTTTAACTTCGGAGACATCATTCAGAATCATGGTTTCGCCGTTCGCAGTACCGTATTTCGGCCACTGGGGCAGACCTCCCCCGTTCGGGTCGCCGTTCTTCATGAACTGCAGAAGCGAGCCTGACATCTTTTCCGACAACTTCCTGGGCCTGGCTCCGCCACCGGTATGGGAAAGCATCAGGTCGGTGTTGTAATACCAGAAACAGATATCCGAACAATGGAAGGACCTCATCCTGTTATCAAAGAGCGGGGGCTGCCATCCGAACCATGCAAGGTAAACCGGGGCAAGCTGCTTCGATTTGGCATCGGCGAGAGCAATGGCGCTCTGCCTGTTGCTTATAACCATCGACCATATTTCGACAGGCTTTTTGTCAGGAAAGGCTTTCGCGTATGCATCGACAATCTCTCCGGTCTTTTCCCGGAACCTTTCCTGCAGCTTTTCCTTAACCCCGTCTAGAGTTATGGCCTCAAGAGCTGCATCGGTACGGCTTGGGGATTGTTCGTTGAAGGTTGTGCATATAATCATGGGAACTGCATCTGCTGTTGGTGCAGGCTCAGGGAAATACGGATGCTGAGGTAGCACAACGCCATCCACAACCGGGCTGAATCCCCTCCTCACTCCTGCAGCGGCCGGACCGAGCTCCTCATTCAGTTTCCCGGCAGCCCTGTTAGCGATTGCTAGATACTCCGGCCAGGGCAAGAGCTGAAGTTTTTCTATCTCTGCAGGCTTCAGTCCGGCTTCCTTAAGCACATACGAACCCAGCTTTTCCGAGTATTCCTTTTCTCCCGATTTTACTCCTGCGCCGCTCAGCACAACCGCTTTGTGGAACAATCCTTTTGCAGAAGGCATGGCTGTTATTGTAGTAACTTTAGCTCCGCCGCCCGACTGACCCATTATTGTCACATTCCCGGGATCGCCTCCGAAGTTTGCAATATTATCCCGCACCCATTCCAGGGCAGCAACGATATCCAGCATTCCAACGTTTCCCGAAGCCGCAAATTTCTCTCCGCCTATTCCGGCAAGGTTAGTAAATCCAAATGCGCCAAGCCTGTGGTTAAGCGAACAGAAGACAATGTCGCCATGACTTGCAAGGTTCTCTCCTCCGTAACCATCCTGCTCTATCGCGTTTCCGAAAGTGAATCCTCCGCCATGCAGCCAAACCATTACCGGACGCTTTTTGCCGTCGTTCAGGCCGGGAGTCCAGACATTAAGCCTGAGGCAATCCTCGCTTACATCGTCATAATTCCAGTGATCTGCAAAGGAGGCATAGGAGTTTGCATATTTCCTGTCCATATTCTGTGGAGCAGAATTGCCCCACCAAACTGCCGGAAAAACATCTGTCCATGGCTTTGGTTTTTGGGGCGCTTCAAACC
>JALOMK010000202.1 GCA_025455505.1 Bacteroidales bacterium | reverse complement strand
CCAACCTGCTCTATTACCCCCTCACAAACGTAACAGCCGGGATTGAATGGCAATGGATAAACAGGGAGAACTACGATGACGGATGGAAAGAATCTGCAACCAAGATACAGTTTTCGTTCAGATATACATTTCAGTACCTTTTTCAGAAAGGGGGCTCCTGATAAAACGCTTCACCCTTTCTTTAATCCTCATCAGATTATATATGAAAATGTATAATCTAATTCCCTGACCATGATCGGAAAATTGACGATTGCAATGACTCTATATTATCCTTCGCGGTAATTGTAAATATGCTTTTCCCGGTACTTTTGTCCGCCTCCTCCGAAATATTCAATCCGGCATATGACAGGTATGTTGAATAGTCTATCTCCCTTGTAGTATAAACGTATTCAAATTCACTGCTCAGTGAAATGCCTGCAATCTCCTCGCAGGCCTTCTGAAATTCTGCATCTGTGAATCCTCTCTGCAGTTTCCTGTAGTAGGTTGTATATAAGAGGCGCATTACATCATCAAGAGACTTTTTATTTTCTGTGGCGTTACGAATTTTTAGATCGAGTACCAATCCGACAAGGGGCCCTTTAACATAATACGATATTGATCTGTCAGGTCCGGGGGATCTGTTTCCGAAAGGGCCATCGCTCCAGGTGTTGTAGCTGGCCTGGGTCAGTGACTGGTACCTGCGTCCCGGATCGTTCTCAAGGGTATTGATGTCACTCTCAAGGCTGGCGATAAGTTCGTCCTCACTTATTAATCCTGCCCTTCTGACAATCAGGTACTCATAATAGACGGTCAGTCCCTCACTCATCCACAGAAGGTTTGTCCTTGCCTCCTCAGAATAATCGAACGGACCAAGTTCATAAGGCCTTATCCTCTTGACGTTATAGTGGTGGAAGTATTCATGTGCAAGGAACTTTAGCATCCCTTTCATTGCATCGGGATTATCAAGCCTGCCCCCGTTGAAACTCACCGTTGTGTTGTTCAGATGCTCAATTCCGCCTGCACCCGGGCCGATGCCAATGAAAGTATACTCATTGTACGGGATATCACCCATAATTTCTGTTGCTGCTTTAACTGTCTTTTCAAGGCTGGTGATAAATGCTCCCCTGTCAAAGTTTCCGGGATTATAGGCAATGAACCTGTGCTTTATTCCTCCGACAGTAAACGAGGGAAGTTCATCCAGATTACCGATGAGTATGGGGCAGTCATACAGTATATCGAAATCAGGTGCATGATACTCATTTTCATTTCCATCAGCCACTTCCAGTCCTGTTGCGATATCATTCCACGACTTAAATGGTATGACTTTCACACTGACGGGGATGTCTGTGCGGTTACTTACATACATAAAAGTTGCCGCCGGGACAATGTATGCATGTGTCGAATCGAGAAAATTGTTTGCTACAAATTTTTTGTCCGCACAGACATCGTAGCTGATTCTGAATGAGGTGTTATTACCCGGTACTATCAGCCATGCATTATTATTTGTTTTAATAACAGGAATGGCATTGCCGTTACTGCCGGCGGCCGAAAAATTACTGACCTCCTTCGTATATTCCATTATCTGATAATAGCCTGGCATCCACCGCGGCATCCTCAGTTCAACGGTATCCATATATAATTCGCTGACATCGAGTGCAACATGCAATAAATGGCTTCCGCGATCAGTCATGGAAACTGAATACCGGAGAATCGGGCTTACACGGTACTGGCTGTAAGAAGTGAAAGATGCAAGAACACTAAAGGCAATCAATACGCATAATTTGAAAGCCCTGCTTTTCCCAACGCCAATTTTTTTCATGATCAAATTCAGCTCAAAAGAATACGTGACATTAAAAATGCCTGTGCCGTGGTAATATCTAGCTTTTCTCCTTGCCTGAGAACTCTGTGCCTTTAAGAAAACTTTTGCTTACTCCGCCATCCAGAAAGTCTTTGGGGTCAACAAAGCCATAGATCTGTATTATCTTGGCCACTACGCCGCTCCATCCGGTCTGGTGGCTGGCTCCGAGCCCGGCACCGTTATCGCCATGGAAGTACTCATAGAAAAGTATCAGGTCGCGCCAGTGCGGGTCTGTCTGGAATTTTCCGGTGCCTCCGTAAACCGGGCGCATCCCCTTTTCGTTACGGGTAAATATGCTGGTAATCCGTTTTCCAAGTTCCTTGCTTACCTCAAACAGATTCATCATGTTGCCTGAGCCTGTCGGGCATTCAACCTTAAGGTTATCTCCGTAATAAAGATAGAACTGTTGCAGAGCCCTGATGATCAGAAGGTTTATCGGCATCCACATTGGCCCGCGCCAGTTCGAGTTTCCGCCAAACATGCCGGTATTTGACTCTGCCGGAAGGTAATCTACCCGGTACTCCTGACCACCGGCATGCAGTACATATGGATTCTTCTCATGGAATTTAGAGATGGAACGAATGCCATGAGGTCCGAAGAACTCATTCTCGTCGAGCATCCTTGAGAGGATTCTTCTTAGCCTGTCGGGATTTACCAGGGCAAGGATGCCCCTTTCGTTTACCCCGAAATGACCCTGCCCAGTAGGGTGTATAGATTCCATAAGTTCAGGCATCCTGCGCTGTTTTTCCCTTATAGCCGCCATGGTATCAGGGATTCTCTCACGCTGCTCTTTTTCAATAATGCTGGTTGCACACAGCGGAAGCAGGCCTACCAGTGAACGTACCTTAAGTTTCTGTGCACTGCCGTCGGGCATGCGGAGCAGATCATAGTAGAACCCGTCCTCCTCATCCCACATTCCATCAGGGCCTTTCTTGTTCATTGCGGCCGCAATGAAGAGGAAGTGCTGAGAGAACTTTATTATCATCTCCTCATAGGTACTGTCATGCACTGCCAGCTCGGAAGCCAGTTCGAGCATATTCTGGCTGAAGAGGGCCATCCAGGCTGTGCCGTCTGCCTGTTCCAGGCTTCCGCCTGTGGGAAGCGGAGCACTGCGGTCAAATACACCGATGTTATCGAGACCGAGAAAACCGCCCTCGAAGACATTCTTGCCGTAGCGGTCTTTGCGGTTTATCCACCAAGTGAAGTTAACAAGCAGCTTATTGAAGGTGGAGCGCAAAAAATCCAGATCAGCATGCCCGCGAATAGCTTTATCCGTTCTGTGAAGAAACATGCTTGCCCATGCGTGCACGGGTGGATTTACATCACTGAAGTTCCATTCGTAAGCTGGCATCTGGCCGTTGGGATGGAGGTAAATTGAACGCAGCATCAGTTCCATCTGCCCCTTGGCAAACTCAGGGTCGACAATGGAGAGGGGCAGCGTATGGAATGCAAGGTCCCAGGCAGCATACCACGGATATTCCCATTTGTCGGGCATGGAGATGATGTCCATGTTAAGCATGTGATACCACTCTGTGTTTCGTTTCTGGCTGTATCCTGAATGCAGAGGATTGGAGTTATGCTCATCGAGCCAGTTGTCACCGTCAAAGAAAAAGAACTGTTTGCTCCATAGCATACCGGAGAGGGCCTGCCGCATCACGCTGGCCTCGTCGGCGCTTACGGCAGGAGGGGTGATCGATTTGTAAAAGGAATCGGCTTCACTGATCCTTTTGTCGAACAGGGCATCAAAACCTTCCCCGAACGGAGCGGAATAATTTTCATCGGACTTTTTTGTCAGCCGCAGACGGATCACAGATGTCTCGCCGGCTCCTATTGTCACCTTATAGTGCGGTGCAGCTTTGGTCCCCTGTTTTTCAGGGTTCACTTTACCTTCAAAATGCCCTGCGACAAAGTCGTTTATTCCGTCTTTTGCATAGGGGCTTTCATTCTTAACCGTCTGGAACAGCCTCTCATGGTTTGTTTCGTTTTCGGTGAAAAGCAGGGGCACATCTCCTTCGCAGTACAAGGTAAACTCTCCGAGGAGTGAATGAGTTGCGGTAATTGCGCTTATCCCTTCCGGTCCTTTTGTCTGTGCAAGTGCAGGTTTGGATGCTGCCCTGTTCGAACCGGCGATCCATGATGACCAGTCGTTGCGAAACCAGATCGTCGGCAGCAGATGCAGGTCAGCAGCCTCCGGGCCGCGGTTGGCAGCGCTGATCTTTATCAGTATATCCTCCGGGCTCTCTTTCGCATATTCGATAAAAACATCGAAATAGCGGTCTTCATCAAATATTCCGGTATCAAGCAGCTCATATTCCATCTCCTCCCTGGAACGTTGTCCGTTAACCCGTATAAGTTCTTCATACGGATAGGGCGTCTGAGGGTACTTGTAGAGATATTTCATGTAAGCATGGGAAGGGGTGTTGTCGAGGTAGAAATAATACTCCTTGACGTCCTCGCCATGGTTCCCCTGGCTGTTGGTGAGTCCGAAGAGACGCTCCTTCAGGATAGGATCCCTGCCGTTCCAGAGGGACAGGGAAAAGCACAGGCGCTGCCTGTCATCCGAGATCCCTGCGATGCCATCCTCTCCCCATCGGTAAGCACGCGAGCGGGCGTGGTCATGTGTAAAGAAATTCCATGCATCGCCGTTTTCACTGTAGTCCTCCCTCACTGTGCCCCACTGCCGTTCGCTCAGGTACGGCCCCCACTTCTTCCAGTGTGCTTTTTTATTTTTGTCTTCTTCCAGACGTACAAGCTCAGCCTGAGGCTCTGCTGAGACCGGGTTATTGATTTCTAAATTCATAAGGGGGATAATTAAATGCTATATCAAAGATAAATAATTAAGTACTGCCAGTTTTTAAATATTAACACATTGTTTCATGTTTTTCATAATTAAGCGGATAAGCCCTTTATTATGCGTATCTTTGCATCATGAAAAATGAAACAACTATTCCGGTTTTAAAGGTTGAAGATCTTGCTGCGCTGGAGAGACGCAGAGTGAATTATGCCACCAACAGGGACCTGCTTGCACAGGAATTCAATGATGCGATCACCAAGAGGCTTTTACA
>JALOMK010000015.1 GCA_025455505.1 Bacteroidales bacterium | reverse complement strand
TCCCGAAGCCCCCGATGTCAAGGATCCTTATGATGCTGCATCTGTATCATATACATCCCTTAAACATTACGAGATGGCTCCTTCGAACCTCTCAAAGCTGTCGGCTGCGGGACTGACTTTCGCGATAACATCGTCCGACCTGAGACAGAGATCGGCATTCCTCACAAACCTGAGGAAGGCAGTGAAGCAGGGACTACCGGAAGCTGAAGCTCTCAGGGCACTGACATCCACTCCGGCAGCGATGGCTGGCGCTTCCGACCTTCTTGGCGCCGTGAAAAAGAACATGATAGCAAACCTGCTTATTACTTCCGGCCCTCTCTTCTCCGACGATTGTGTAATTTATGAAACATGGGTGCAGGGAGTTCCTTACAGGTTTATCGACCTTCGGGCAAGAGATCTCAGGGGAACCTACTCCCTGCTCGTTGATACAACCAGATATAAAATGATCCTTTCCGGCACCTTCGATAAGCCGGCAATGAAACTTACATATGACACCGTACAGGTCAGGGGAGCAACCTTCACCCCCGACAGGGATATGGTGTCGATAAGCTTCGACAGGGCGAAACAGAAATTCAGGCTTGCCGGTTATGTCACAGGCAGGGACCTCGCAGGCAGGGCACAGCTCGACAACGGACAGTGGATTTCATGGAAGGCAGTATGGCAGGATGCCAAAACAGAGGCCGACAGCCGGCCAAAAAGGACAGCTGCTGCAAACGAAGCAGGCAAAGTGGTATTCCCCTTCGCGCCTTACGGAGCCGCCGAGGTGCCGAAGCAGGAAGATGTGCTTTTCAAAAACGCCACTGTTTGGACATGTGAGAAGGAAGGAAACCTGCTTAATACTGATGTCCTTGTAATAAAGGGCAGGATATCGAAGATAGGAAGGAATCTCACTGCACCCGCAGGGGCAAGAATTATTGATGCAACAGGAAAACACCTTACCCCGGGCATAATCGATGAACATTCACATATTGCAATCGATGCTACAAACGAGGGCGGACAGGCTATAACGTCAGAAGTGAGATGCATTGATGTTATTGATCCTGAAGATATTACTATCTACAGGCAATTAGCCGGCGGAGTCACAACCGTACATACCCTGCATGGTTCAGCAAACCCTGTGGGCGGCCAGTCAGTGATAATTAAAAACCGCTGGGGACAGAATGCTGATGGACTTATAGTTCAGAACCAGGTTGGCTTCCTCAAGCATGCCCTGGGCGAAAACGTCAAGCGCTCCACGAGCAGGTACCCTAACACAAGGATGGGAACGGAGCAGATAATAAGGGATGCTTACCAGCGCGCAGTCGATTACAATAACAAGTGGAAGGCATGGAATGCACTGAAGCCTGCCGAAAGGGCGGGGAAAGTGCCGCCGAGGAAAGACCTTGAGCTCGATGCAATAGTTGATGTGCTCGAAAAGAGAAGCTTCATTGCCTGTCACACCTACGTTCAGTCGGAGGGAACTATGATAATGAATCTTGCCGAGGACTTCGGTGTGAAGGTGAATACACTTATCCATTTCAACGAGGGCTACAAAATCGCCGACCAGATAAAGGCTCACGGGGCGGCAGCCTCGGTGTTTTCAGACTGGTGGGATTACAAGTATGAGGTATATGAAGGGATTACTTACAATGCTTCCATACTCCTCAGTCAGGGCGTACTTACTTGCCTGCACTCCGATGATGCCGAACAGGGCCGGAGGCTGAACCAGGAGGCGGCAAAGATCGTCAAATACGGAGGCATCACTGAAACTGAAGCCCTTAAGCTTGTCACAATAAACCCGGCAAGGATACTGCATCTTGATGACCGGATCGGGAGCATCAAAGCGGGAAAGGATGCAGACCTTGTCCTCTGGAGCGCTAACCCGCTTTCTGTTTATGCCCGTGCTGAAAAGACGATGGTCGATGGCACATTTTTCTTCGATGAGGAACAGGATGCAAAACTTAAGGAAGAAATTGAAAATACCCGCAACAGGATAACAGGAAATATTTTAAGGGAGAGCTCACAGCCGGCTCCCGGTAACTTCTCAAATATATCAAGACGATGAAAAGGATAATTATAACACTCATACCTGCCCTGTCACTTGTTCTGACCATGGCAGCCCAGGTGCCGGTTGTGGCTCCGTCACAGAAGAAGCCTGTGCTTCTGACAGGAGGGACAATACATACAGCAACGGGAGAAGTAATTGAAAACGGTGCAATAATGTTCTCTGCCGGGAAAATAACTGCCGTAGGCAGCGCCGCTGATGTAAATGCCGACAGGTCGGCAACCGAAGTTATCGACGTAAAAGGGAAACATGTGTACCCCGGACTTATATTTCCGAATACAAGTATCGGGCTGGTTGAAATCGGAAGCGGTGTGGAGGTGGCTACCGACAACAGGGAAACCGGTGACCTGAATCCAAATGTGCGTGCTATTGCAGCATATAACACAGATTCGCATGTAATGCCGGTGCTGAGATCGAACGGCATTCTGCTTGCTCAGATAGTCCCTGTCGGCACCCTGCTTCCGGGTACTTCGAGCGTGGTACAGCTCGATGCATGGAACTGGGAGGATGCTGCCTACAGCATCGACAACGGGATACAGCTTGGCTGGCCCAGGAAACAACAGTCCGGCTTCAGGCGTGCAGCTGAAACAGCTGCCCCTGCAGCCGCAGGCCCCAGTACCTATGACAGGAATGTTGAGGCTCTCGAGAAAATCTTCACAGATGCAGTGGCCTATGCCGCCGCAGATAAGCCTGAGGATGTAAATCTCAGGCTTGAGGCCATGAAAGGATTGTTTACGGGCAGCAAGACTCTCTTCATAAGTTCCACTGAACCGAAGGGGATAATCGCCGCAGTCCTCTTTGCGAAAAGGTATGGTGTGAAGAATATCGTACTGTCAGGAGCTGATGAAGCAGCATGGCTTGTGAAGGACTTCCTGAAGGAAAACAATATCCCTGTTCTTCTCGATAACACCCAGAGCCTGCCCCGTTACGACTTCAGCGACATAAGGATGCCTTTTAAACTTGCAGCTCTCTTTAAGAATGAAGGGATTCTCGTGGGACTTACATATTCGAAGCAGGCCTACGGGAACCTGCCTTTTGCCGCCGGGCAGGCAGTGCCTTATGGCGTTACAAAGGAGGAGGCGCTTCAGATGGTTACGTCAAACACTGCAAAGATACTCGGCATAGCCGACCGCACAGGTACTCTCGAGACCGGAATGGATGCAAATATTGTAGTATCGACGGGTGATATCCTCGACATGGCCACAAGCAATGTTGAAATGGCTTTCATCGCCGGGAGGAATGTGAGCCTCGACAACAAGCACAAGGAGCTTGCGAGAAGGTTCCGGGAAAAGTACGACAATATGAAGTAAAAAGATGCTACTTTTGGTATTCCGGGAACCACGAAAGGAAATTGCCTTTCGCGGCAACCGGAGCCCGACAGTGCATGAAGATAGTTTTCCTTGGTCCGGCTTATCCTTACAGGGGAGGTCCTGCATCATTTACTGACAGGCTCGCTGAACAATTTATTGCCGAGGGAGATGAGGTAAATGTTCTTACATTCTCGCTTCAGTACCCTTCTTTCCTGTTTCCGGGCAAGACCCAGTTTACTGACAAAAAAGCTCCGGACAAGTTCAGCCCTGAACGCGTTCTCAACAGTGTAAATCCAATAAACTGGATCATTGCAGGCTTCAGGATCAGGGCGCTTAAACCCGACATACTTATCCTCAGGTTCTGGCTCCCCTTTTTCGGACCATCGTTTGGCACTGTTTCCAGGCTTGTACTTTCAAATGGCCATACCCGGGTAATATGCATATTTGACAATGTAGTCCCGCATGAGAAAAGGCCAGGGGACAGAATGCTGACACGATTCTTTGTCAGTGCTGTAAGCGGAGCTATTGTAATGTCGCATAGCGTGGCATCAGACCTTGGCATTTTCAGGAGAGATTTGCCGGTCAGGTTTTCACCTCACCCGATTTTTGATAATTACGGCCAGGCTCCCTCCAAAGATCTTGCACGAAAAAAACTTGAAATACCCGGGGGATCTAAGGTCATCCTCTTTTTTGGCTTCATCAGGGCTTACAAAGGCCTGGATCTGCTGATCAGGGCAATGGGAATTCTGAAAGGAAAGGGTTACAGGCTCCTTGTGGCGGGTGAATTTTACGAGGACAAAACGCCGTATCTCGATCTGCTAAAGCAGGAAGGCCTCATGGAAGAAACTTCCCTGGTAGACAGATTCATTGAAGAGGATGAAGTGGCATATTATTTTTCAGCAGCTGATATTGTCGTCCAGCCTTATAAAAGCGCAACCCAGAGCGGGGTGACACAGGTTGCCTATCATTTCGGAAAGCCTATGATAGTTACAGATGTCGGGGGGCTGGCTGAGACTGTCTCCCATGGTAGGAGCGGTTACGTTGTAAAACCCGATCCGGCCGAAATAGCAGGCGCAATAGAGGATTATTTTAAAAATGACAGGGAGAAGGAGATGAGCTCTTTGGTGAAGGAGGAAAAAGAAAGATTTTCGTGGGATAAGATGACAGGGGCAATACGTGAACTTTACGGGAAACTGACAGTTCCTTCCTGAATTGTCATCTTTTTCACATATGCGTTACAGCTAACAACTCAGCTTATACTGTCGCGGATCTGGTACTTGTTTCTCTCCGAAGAGTTCCTGTTTATAAGTTCTCCAAGAAATCCCGTCAGGAAGAGGAATGATCCGATAATCATCACTGTAAGTGCAATATAAAAGAAGGGACTGTTTGTTACCAGCGGGGCCCGGTTATTATGTGCGATGGCAACAAGCTTGCTTATACCCAGGTATCCGGCCATTACAAAGCCAATGAAGAACATCAGGCTGCCAAGGAAGCCGAACAGGTGCATGGGACTTTTCCCGAATCTTGTAATGAAGCTTATTGTGAGAAGATCAAGATATCCTTTGATGAACCTGTCGAGCCCGTATTTTGTGATCCCGTATTTGCGTGGCCGGTGTATTACAACTTTTTCGCCGATCTTCCTGAATCCTGCCTCTTTTGCAAGCATCGGGATGTACCTGTGCATTTCGCCGTAAACCTCGATGCTTTTCACAACTTCCTGCCTGTAGGCCTTCAGTCCGCAGTTGAAATCGTGAAGCTTTATGCCCGATGCCCACCTTGCGGTACCGTTGTAAAGCTTGCTTGTTGTCCTTTTGATGAAGGGATCGTATCTTTTCTTCTTCCATCCCGACACCACATCATAGCCTTCGGACTTTATCATCCTGACCAGTTCAGGAATTTCATCAGGACTGTCCTGCAGGTCGGAATCCATTGTGATCACAACATCTCCTTCGGACTTGCTGAAGCCGGTATGAAGCGCTGCGGCCTTGCCGTAATTCCTCCTGAAGCGGAAACCCTTCACCGCGCCGGAAGAGCCGGCAAGGGAACGGATCTTTTCCCATGATGAGTCAGAACTGCCGTCGTCTATGAAGAGTATTTCAAAGCTGATTCCGGCTGAATTGCATACTCTTGTTATCCATTCGGACAGTTCACCGACGGATTCTTCCTCATTATAGACAGGGATGACAACGGAAAGATCCATAAGTTCGTACCTGTCAGTTGGCAGTATTGTCAACCAGGGGATTCCCCTCTTTTCTTACAAAAATACTTACAATAAGAGATATTATAAGGCCGAAGAACATTGTGCTCAGTATTGAAAACGGAGCCATAATTTCAGGCTTCATGATCTTCCTCTGAACAGCCATGCCGGCATCGATTGCGGTCTGTGGTGCTCCTCTTTTTACCATCATCTCCTCAGACATTGCAAGCTGTTTGTCAACCAGTCCGGGATCGATGAATTTGTAAAGTATGTACGCGAAAACAGCCGCGATTATCGAATAATAGAGGAATATTACCATGCCTGCACCAAGGGACTGTCCATAAGTAATCTGTCCGTGAAGGAAGTTGTCGCGATACGACTTCAGCAGGTAAAACAGAACGACTATCAGGATAATAAGAAAGATATAACCCTGGGTTTTGTTAAGAGTAAGGTCAAGGAAATACATTACAAGAGAGTACACTATGCTTGCCAGGCCGATAATGAGCCCGTTAGTGAGGTTGGCTTTCCATACGTTTGTATTCTGCTCCATTGTGCTGAAATTTTGGTTAGATCAGCAAATATAGTTCAAAATTGATTTTATGATTGTCTATTTAAGAGTTTATTTCCTTTGAAAGATCCTTATTATTGATTATTTTTGTGCGGGGTAAGTCTTATACGACCAGCTCCTGCTGAACTCCCCCAGGGCCGGAAGGTAGCAAGGGTAGGCAGTTGTAGCGGTGCGATATAAGTAGCTTACCCTTTTTTTAGTTAAGGGAGGTATGATCCGAAAGCTGAAGGACAATGTCTGCAACAGGGATGTTTCATAATCTCCGGACAGGTGGAATATGATGCTAATAAAGATATTCAGCGAGAACCCTAATCATCGAAAAATCAGGCAGGTGGTTGATATACTGGAGGATGGAGGCATTATTATTTATCCTACAGATACAGTTTATGCAATCGGCTGCGATATCAGGGCCGTGAAATCGATAGAGCGCATAGCAAGGCTCAAAGGCATGAATCCTGACAACCCCGATATGTCGCTTATATTTCATGACATGAGTCAGCTGTCGGAATATACCCTGATAAGGGATAATAGCCTGTTCAAACTTCTGAAGCGAAACCTCCCCGGACCATTTACTTTTATTGTTCAGGCTAATAGTCAGATACCCAGGATGTTCAAGAACCGGAAGAAAACTGTGGGCATAAGGATACCTGACAGTAATATTATTCTGGAGATAGTTAAGGAACTGGGGCGGCCGGTAATTACAACTTCAGTGCATGACCCGGATGAAGTCATCGAATATACTACCGATCCTGAGCTTATTTATGAGAAGTACAAGGGATTTGCCGATGTTGTAATTGACGGTGGTTACGGTCATAATGAAGCCAGCACTGTTGTCGATTGCACCGGGAGTGAGTTTGTAGTGCTGAGACAGGGACTTGGCAACCTTGAATTGTAATTGTCACTGCCTGTAAAAGCCCCGGGTAAGAAGCAGCAATACTGAGGCCAGTTCAAGCCTTCCAAGGAGCATCATAAACGAAAGGAACAATTTCCCGGGATCAGCCATTGTGGAATACTTCTCAAAGGGTCCGAAGGGACCAAATCCGGGTCCAATATTTGCGAGCATCGATGCTGATGTGCTGAATGAGGTCATCAGGTCATAATCCATTATTGCCAGCACCAGTGCCCCCGTGCAGAGTGTGATTGTATAAATGACAATGAATATAAGCAGATAGTGAATTATACTCCCCGGTACAACATGGTTATCGAGCCTGACAGGGATATATGCATTAGGATGAATCAGCCTCCTCATTTCCTTCCTGTTATTCTTTGTAACAAGCAAAAGCCGGATGATTTTAATTCCCCCGCTTGTGGAGCCGCTCATGGCCCCGGAAAACATAAGAATGAACAGAAGTATCATTACCGATGGGCTCCAGAGGGTATAATCATTCGAATAATAACCAGTGGTAGTCAGCATCGACACCACCTCGAATGATCCCTCGCATAGGGCTTTGCCTGTGCTAAAGCCGTTCTGTACAATCAGCAGCAGTGACACCAGGATGACAAAAATGAATGTAACAGACGAGTAGAACAGGAACTCACTGTTTTCCCTCAGCTTCCTGAAATTACGTTTGATTACAAAATACATCAGGGTGATGCTTGTTCCCGAGAGGAACATGAAAACTGTCAGGACTATCTTGATATAAGGAGTCGCAAATGCCGATATGCCATCATTCCTTGTGGAGAAACCACCAGAGGAAACTGTTGACAGGGAATGGCATACAGAATCAAAAACACCCAGTCCGCCTGCGACAAGAAATATTATTTCAGCAAGGGTCAGGACGATGTAAATCGAGACCATCCTCTTTGCTGCATCCACTATGCGGGGTTGTATCTTGTCCTGGGCCTGGCCGGAAAATTCAGCCCCTCCCAGTTGCACATTTACAGCTTTTACTACCGGCAGCACTGACAAGGCCACGAGAATTATACCCAGTCCTCCCATCCACTGTGTAAGGCTGCGCCAGAACAGGAATCCTCGAGGCAGGGCCTCAAGATCGTCAATTGCCGTAGCAGCAGTTGTTGTAAAACCAGCGGCCGATTCGAAAAGGGCATCAGTGAAACTCCAGGCTTTTCCCCCTATAATCCACGGGAGGGTGCCGAACAGGATCAGAAGGACCCAGATGCCGGTAAGAATGACATAGCCTTCCCTGTTTCCATAGAGTTTTTCCTCATTTCTTAGCGGGCTGAAAACCATAGCCCCCGATATTATAGTTATAAGGGCGGAAAACAAAAACGCAGAAGCTGCCTTTTCTCCGTAAATGAGCGAAACGAGTCCGGGCAGAAGCATAAAGATGCCTTCGAGGATGAGCACTTGTCCCAGTATCCTCGATATAATCCTGAAATTCAGCATCCCTGGTCAGGTGAAGTATTTCGAAATCTTGTCATATGCTGCAGGCAGGGAGAATACAACAACCTTGTCGCCGGCATTTATTATAGTGTCACCGGTGGCAATGAAAGGAACACCATCCCTTATACCTCCACCTACAATGGCATCCTTCGGAAAACCTAAACTCCGGAGTGTGCCCTTCGTGATCTTTGAATTAGCCGGGACATTGAACTCAAGAACTTCGGCTTCAGCCCCGGTCATGTACTTGACCTGTGTGACATTCGGATTGAATGTATGCCTGAATATCCTGCTGGCTGCCGAAATCTTCTTGTTTATAATAGTATCGATGCCTGTGTTTTCGGCAAGGTTTATATACTCCATGTTTTCAACCTCGGCGATTGTTTTCCTCACACCCATCCTTGAAGCTATGAGGCAGGAGAGGATGTTTGTTTCGGAGTTGCCTGTTACAGCGACAAATGCATCCACTTTTGAAATGCCTTCCTGTTCAAGGAGATCAACATTTCGCCCGTCGCCATTAATAATCAGCGTGTTGTCGAGAATCTCGGCAAGGGCTTCGCAGCGCTCCAGGCTGTAATCGATAAGCTTAACCTGGCATTTGTTCTGCATGTAGAGGGCGACATGTTTCCCTATCCTGCTGCCGCCGAGTATCATAATGTTCCTGGCCTCGAAGTTCTCTTTCCCGGAGGTCTTCATCATCTCTTCTATGCCAAGCTGGGTGGATATTACATAGACAAGATCTCCAAGCAGAAACTGCTCATTTCCCCTGGGGATTATTGTTTTTCCGGCTCTCTTGATTGCAACGGCCCTGTAATCATCGGTCTTGAAGATTACAGCAATTTCCTGGAGACTCTTGTTTATTATAGGTGCCTTTTCGTCGAGTTTCTGTACGTACATTGCAAGCTTGCCACCGCAGAATTCCATGAAATCTGAGGCTCCTGTTTCATGAAGCAGTCCGAGGACCTCTCTCGCGGCAATAAGCTCCGGGTATATAAGGGAATCGATTCCGAGTGATCTGAAGTATTCAAGTGTGCTGTTTTCAAGATAGTCGAGGTTGTCGATCCTGGCAATTGTCTTGAGAGCGCCGAATTTCTTGGCAAGAATTGCCGAAACAATATTTGTATCCTCGGAATGTGTTACTGCAATGAAGAGATCTGTCTTTTTGGCAAGAGCCTCCGCCAGTATGCTGATGGATGTTGCAGATCCGTCGTATGTAAGAAGATCAAGAGTGCTGTCAACCGGTTTGAGACGCTTCTCCTCGGGATCAATAAGGATTATCTCATGATTCTCGTTCGAAAGCATCTTTGCAAGATGTGTTCCCACTTCGCCTGCGCCTGCAATAATTATTCTCATCTGGTGATTGAAAATGTCAAAGTAGCCAAAATTACGAAGTATATGGCTCATAAATAAATTTTACCGCCTTTATTTGACAACTGGGTCCAGCCTGTCAACAAAAGCCCCTGATTTACTTACAAGATGTATGTGGCCTGCCATTTTCCCGGTAAGAGATGCCTCCATACCTTTTGGCAAAGTTGAAGCAACTATCAGAAAAGTATTTCCGGGGAGCTCAGGTGTTTTATCATTGGGGCCAGGCCGTCCGGTGAGCACAATATATTGGAGCGATGCTTCAGGCATTATCTCCCTGTTCAGCCTGTCTGTGAGAAGTATCCGTGATTCCCCGGCACTGAGAAGTACATTTCTGCTGCCATATAAAGACATTTTAAGCCTCAAACCGAGCGCCGAACAGTGTCTCAGAACCTCAGGCGGAACAGGTTCCGCGCTGCAGTAAAGTGATAGCTTCATGCCTGACCTTATACCGACACTGTTGCCGGCCATTGAGTTATAAACGATCAGCTCGTCAGTGCTTCTTGTTTTTATCTTCGCTGCAGTGTTAAGTGTCACATAGAGCAGGGTCGCTGCAAGCACCGGCAGCGGCGAGGTCGTTTTCCTGTTCAGCAGGTAGCGCAGGAGAAAAAACAACACGACTGACAGTGAAATACATTCTGGCGTAGTCATGCCAATATTCATTACTGACGCCGAGGGGAGATCAGCTACCTGGTGGGTAATTAGAAGAGTGAGTCCTGTAATTCTGTCAAGGAGCCAGGCAAGGCCTTGTGACAGCCTGACAAGGGGGTAGGTGAGCGGGACAAGGCAGCCCAGTACAAGCATCAGGGTGGAGAGCGGCACTATTATAATATTGGCAAATAGAAAGTACAGTGGAAACCTGTTGAACATCATTATTGTCAGAGGCACTGTCGCTGCCTGGGCCACCAGCGACACAGATGCAAGCTGCCAGCATTTGCGGGCAATGAAACCTTCCGGATTCAGAAGGGCGGAGAGGGGATTATAAAAGCATATAATGAACAGGACGGCCGAATAGGAGAGAAGAAAACCGGCGTCAAAGATCACCCCAGGGTTGATTAGTATCAGCAGGAAAGCCGAGGCCAGGACTGAATTCACCGGGTTCACTGGCCTTTTTAATAAGTTACCGGCCTGGTAGAAAGTAAACATCATCGTTGCCCTGAGCACAGAGGGTGTCAGCCCTGTCATGAATGAAAAGATCCAGAGCACGGCAAGTGAGATCAGTATCCTGGCCCAGTTCATCTTTTTCCTTAGAAAAAAGAGGATGTTCATTACAAGCATACTGAGAATAACTGCATGCAGTCCCGACACTGCCATAATATGCATCACCCCGGCGGCAATGAAATCCTGCTTCATGTCCTCCCCGAGCATCCTTTTTTCTCCGAGTGTGACTGCTGCAACTGCGGCAAGTCTTTCGCCTGAAACGCCTCTTTCGCTGTACGTCTGAACAATCCTGTGGCTTAGGATAAGCGCCTTGTAAGGGAAGCTTCTTGAAGCAGGAACATGTCTTAAAAGTATATCCCGGTTGTCGATAAAGGCATAATATCTTACACCCTTGTTTACCATGTAGAACCTGTAGTCGAACTCAAAGGGATTGCCCCTGTTCCTGATCTCCGAGGGCCGGCAGCGAATAAGGAAGATGTCTCCAGGCTGGCTGCTTTCCCATATTTCACCGCTTCTGCAGTAAAAGAGCACAGAGCCCTCAAGCGGGCAAACCGAATCGCCGCATATGGCACCGGAAAGACTCATTTTCAGCCTTATGCTTTTTTCCCTTTCTTCAGGGAAGGCCGCAAGCCTGCACAGGAGCAGTTTTTCCCTGTCGTCCAGGCGTGACAGCTTCCTGTTCTGAAAACAGTAAAGCGTATTCCCTGCCATTATGAGGGTAATGAAGAAGGCTGCTCCGAATAAGCGGCTCTCCTCTCTATTTCTTTCAGTGAGTCCTGCAACGAAAAGCAGGAGGCTTAGGACTGCAACGGATAATATAATACTGAGGCCGGGAGTATAATAAACACCCGAGATTATCCCCGCACACAATGGTAATACTATGCGGACAAAGGGAATTTCCTTGCGCAGCACAGTCTGCAGCTGTTGAGACTGTACAAAGTTACGAAAAGCATGTTTTATAAAGCCCCGGAAACGGGATAAAAAGCGTCAGGCGCTTTTTGTCTTCATGCCCGGAAGGATTGTCCGGTAGTCGGCTTCGAATTTACCCTTGCTGATTGCAAGGAGCTTCCCCCTGATGAGCCTTCTGCGCAGGGGGTTGATGCGGTCGGTGAACATAATTCCTTCGAGGTGATCATATTCATGCTGTATAACCCTTGCCTTATATCCTTCATATATCTCATCGTGGAATTCCCAGTTCTCATCATAGTATTCTATCCTGATTCTGCCCTCCCTGTTTACTTCCTCCCTCAGGTTGGGGATACTGAGGCATCCTTCAGTCATAAGTTCAGTTTCGCCTGCCTTCTCCAGTATATGTGCGTTAATGAAAACCTTTCTGAAAGCACCCATTTCAGCATCATCTTCGGCAAGTGCCCTGCCGTCAATAACAAATATCCTGATCGGTTTGCCAACCTGGGGAGCTGCCAGACCCAGCCCGTCGGCATTGTACATTGTCTCGAACAGGTCCCCGATGAACTGCTCAAGCCCGGGATAGTCCCTGCCAATGTCTTCTGCAACTTTCCTCAGCAAGGGGTGTCCGTATACTACTATCGGGTAGATCATTTTTATTTCTTTTTATTCATGAAGTTCATCTTTTCAATATACGACTGAAGGATAAGCGAGGCGCTGACCTTGTCGGCTATTGATTTATCCATCCTGTCGCTCCTTTTCAAACCGCCTTCTATCAGGGCCCTTTTGGCGATTGAAGTTGTGAAACGTTCATCGGCAAGGTTAACAGGGATGCCGGGGAAAAGTTTCCTGAGGCGGGCGATGAATGGATCGATGTATTTAACAGATTCACTTGGTTCATTGTTCAGTTTCCTGGGGTAGCCTACAACAAGTTCATCGACTTTTTCCTTGCTTAAGTATTCAGAAAGAAATTTCTCGATCGCGGCGGCAGGCACTGTCTCAAGCGGTGATGCAATAATCCTGAGGGGATCTGTGACAGCAACTCCCACTCGTTTTTTTCCATAATCTATTGCCATAATTCTACCCATGCGGCTGTCCCTGGTCTTGCCTGCAAATTTATGAATAAAATAAAGAAGGCCGCCTCTTTTCGTGAGACGGCCTCCCTGTTTTATTCTGCCTTTGCAAAATCAGGGGCTGATGCCAGCCTCTGGTACTGCTTATATCTCCACCGGGAGTTTTCCTCAGCAGCCTTGAAGAGCACTTCGGCTTCTTTCGGGAAGGCTTTTACAAGTGAAGTGTAGCGCACTTCTGATTTAAGGAAGTCCTGGAATTTTGACCAGTCAGGTTCCTTGGAATCCAGAATGAAGGGATTCTTGCCTTCTGCCTCAAGAACAGGATTGTACCTGTAGTTGTGCCAGTATCCCGCTTCAACGGCGGCTTTTGTCTGAGCCTGTGTTTTTCCCATTCCGTCTCTCAGTCCATGGTTGATACAAGGCGAGTAAGCGATAATAAGTGAAGGTCCGGGATATGCTTCTGCTTCCTTCAGGGCCTTGAAGAACTGTGCATTATTCGCCCCCATTGCTACCTGTGCAACATAGACGTAACCATAGCTCATTGCCATGAGGCCAAGGTCCTTCTTACGGATTTTTTTACCCGATGCGGCAAATTTTGCAACTGCACCAACGGGTGTCGACTTTGAAGCCTGGCCTCCTGTATTCGAATATACTTCGGTATCGAGGACAAGGACATTCACATCTTCGCCTGAGGCAAGAACGTGGTCGAGTCCTCCGTAACCTATATCATAGGCCCATCCGTCGCCGCCAAATATCCAGTGCGATTTTTTTGTCAGGTACTGTTTCAGTGACAGAATTTCAGCAGCCACGGGTGCTTTTTCGCTTGTGCAGGCATCAACAACCTTTGCTGATGCAGCTTTAGAAGCCTCTCCATTGTCAAAAACGCCAAGCCATTCATTAAAGGCTTCTTTTGTCGCTGGTGAAACTGCATCCATGTTCTCATTCATCTTCTGGGCTATCCTGCTTCTCATCTTGTTTGCGCCAAGCGATATGCCATAGCCGTATTCAGCATTGTCCTCGAACAGTGAATTTGCCCATGCGGGGCCATGTCCGTTCTTGTTTGTCGTATATGGTGTTGAGGGAGCCGACCCGCCGTAGATTGAGGAGCAGCCGGTGGCGTTTGAAACGACCATCCTTTCACCGAAAAGCTGGGTTATTGACTTGATGTAAGGCGTCTCACCGCAGCCTGCGCATGCTCCCGAGAATTCGAAGAGGGGCTGTGCAAACTGGCTGTTCTTGACGTTTACGAACCTGTCAACAACATTGTCCTTGTAACCAACCGTCTCGTGCATGTATGTCCAGCGTTCTATCTGCTCATGCTGGGTTTCGAGAGGCTTCATGATGAGGGCCTTATTCTTCGACGGGCATACGTCTGCGCAGTTGCTGCAGCCGGTGCAGTCGAGTACGCTTACCTGGATCCTGAACCTGTAGGCTTTCAGTGCTCCGGGGATGCCCTGTATTGTATCTGAACCCGCGGGTGCATTTTTAGCCTCCTCCTCTGTAAGAAGGAAAGGACGGATGGCTGCATGAGGACATACGTATGAGCACTGGTTGCACTGAATACACTCGTTCGGCTGCCATTCAGGCACGTTGACTGCAATACCCCTCTTTTCGTACTGCGAGGTTCCTGCCGGGAAGGTACCGTCTTCCCTTCCAAGGAACGCGCTTACAGGAAGATCATCACCCTTAAGGCTGTTGATGGGTTCCATTACCTCCTTGATGAAAGCGGGAACATTCCGTGTATCGGCTTTTTTCTCAACCTTAATGGTTGCCCATTCTTCAGGTATCTCAATTTTTATGACCTCGCTGCCCTTGTCAATTGCGGCATAGTTCATGTTTACAACATCCTCGCCCTTGCGG
>JALOMK010000201.1 GCA_025455505.1 Bacteroidales bacterium | reverse complement strand
CTTTAATTCATTATCCCTGATCTTCTTACCTATCTTTTCACTTCTTTCGTCAATTAAGGTGCAAATATCGGAATTATTTAGAATTTCCAAAACTTTTCCCGCATATTCATTGAATTTTTCACTGATGGGCAGAATCACTGCCTTGTCGGGAGCAAGCCATAGCGGGAACTTCCCTGAACTGTTCTCGATAAGAACGGCGACAAACCTTTCCATCGAACCGAAAATTGTCCTGTGTATCATTACAGGCCTGTGCTTCTGATTGTCGCTGCCATTATATGTCAGGTCGAACCTTTCGGGAAGGTTGTAATCAACCTGGATCGTGCCAAGCTGCCACTTCCTTCCTATGGCGTCCTTAACCATGAAATCGAGCTTCGGCCCGTAAAAGGCCGCTTCGCCCAGTGCAACAGTTGTTTTGAGTCCCTTTTCAGCTGCAGCCTCGATAATATCGCGTTCAGCCCTTTCCCAGTTTTCGTCGCTCCCTATGTATTTCTGCTTGTTTTCAGGATCGCGGAGTGAAACCTGTGCCGTAAAATCATTGAAATTCAATATTTTAAAAACATAGAGAATGAGGTCGATAATACTCTTGAACTCATCTCTCAGCTGGTCGTGCCTGCAGAAATGATGGGCGTCGTCCTGGGTAAAGCTTCTCACGCGTGTCAGACCGTGAAGTTCCCCGCTTTGTTCATACCTGTAAACAGTGCCGAATTCAGCCATCCTGAGAGGCATCTCCTTGTATGAGTGCGGTGTTGCATTGTAAATTTCGCAGTGGTGAGGGCAGTTCATTGGTTTGAGCATGAACTGTTCGCCTTCCTGGGGGGTTGCTATGGGCTGGAAGGAGTCAGCTCCATATTTCTCGAAGTGTCCCGAGGTCTTGTAAAGGTTGACATTTCCTATATGAGGAGTTGTTACTATCTTGTAACCCCTTTTCTTCAGGACGCCGGTGAGGAAGCTTATTAGGTTCTGCCTTATCTCGGCACCTTTTGGCATCCAGAGGGGCAGTCCCATGCCAACCTTCGGTGAAAATGTGAAGAGCTCAAGCTCCCTGCCTATCCTCCTGTGATCCCTTTTCCGGGCTTCCTCAAGGAAGACCAGATACTCATCGAGAAGCTTCTGCTTCGGGAATGTAATGCCATAGATCCTCGTGAGCATCTTCCTGTTCTCATTTCCCCTCCAGTATGCGCCGGCAACGCTAAGAAGCTTAATTGCCTTCAGCGGTTCAGTCGATGGCAGATGCGGACCGCGGCAGAGGTCAGTAAAATTTCCCTGTGTATATAGCGATATGGTGCCATCCTCAAGTTCACCAATTAGCTCTGTCTTGTATTCATCTCCCTTTGCACCGAATAGCTCAAGAGCCTCTTTCTTGCTTACATTTCTTCTTTTGTAAACAAGGTTGGCTGCGGCCAGTTCCTTCATCCTGTTTTCAATGGCCGGCAGGTCAGCCTCTGTAATTGACCTGTCGCCGGGGTCAACATCATAGTAAAAACCGTTTTCAATTGCAGGACCGATGCCGAACTTCATCCCCGGGTAAAGCGATTCGAGAGCCTCAGCCATGAGATGCGCTGATGAATGCCAGAAAGCATGCTTCGCTTCATCTTCCTCCCACTTGTGAAGTTTAAGAGTTGAATCGCCTTCTATGGGCCGCATCAGGTCCCATAATTCACCATTGACAGTTGCAGAATACACTTCTTTTGCAAGCCTGGGGCTTATCTGTTCAGCCACTTCAAGGCTTGTCACACCTTTATTATATTCCCTTGACGATCCGTCAGGAAAAGTTATCTTTATCATCGCAAGACCTTTTTTACTGGTGTGCAAAGATATGTATTATTTGTGGCACATAATTTGACCTCAATTCAAAAACAACAATTAATAAAACCGAAAATGAAAAGGATATTTTTCTTAATAACAGTTCTGCCCCTGATCTTGTTTTCATGCGAATCGACACCCGAGGCAGGTTTTTATGTTGACGAACTCGAACCTGAAGTGGGCCAGAAGGTATTTTTTACGAACGACTCACAGAATGCCGCTTCCTATGAATGGGATTTTGGCGACGGAACAATATCTTATGAGGCGAATCCAGTCCATGTTTTCAACAGCACCGGGACCTTTGAGGTTGTACTTACAGCAATTTCCTCAACAGGACTGGAAGACCTTTCATCGATCACTATAAATGTGCTTGTCCCGACACTTCTTGAAATAGAAGTTGTAGAGTATTTCGATGAATATATTGTGCCTGGTGCCAGCGTAATTCTTTATCCCACCTCAATAGACTGGGATGAACAGACAAACATGATTGGAGAGGGCTTCACCGACAAGTACGGAATTGTTGTCTTCGCAAACCTTGAACCTTATGTACATTATGTGGATGTATATGAAGAGGACCACGACAACTACGCTCTCCGCGATGAGGACATTGGCTTTATACGCACACCTGAGGTAATACCCAACAAGATCAACAGGTTCACTGCGTGGGTTGACTATGTTGACCATGGCAAGGGCACGGGACGCGAAAGCAGGCGCGCAGTGATCAAAAAGCTCGAAAGGAAGGCAGCTGACAGGCCCGGCAGGGAAGGGGACGATGTAACAGGATGGCAGGAGCTATATAACAAGAGAGTGAAATAATCCAGTATTCTTATCCGGATAACCTGTTCCGATTAGTTTTTTACCTGCTCATTCAGCCACCCGGGCCTGTTCGTGGTGATGCCCCTTACGCCCAGGGCCATCAGTCTTTTAGCCTCCGCAGGATCGTCAACTGTCCATGTATAGAGTTCCAGTCCCAGCCTGTGAGCCTGTGCAGCAACAACATTGTCAATAATCTTGTAATTCAGACTGATGCCTTCAAGCCCGGCTTCCCCGACACGTGATATTGTTTTCTGAAGCAGCTCGCCGTTGCTGCAGAGCCAGTAGCATGAATTTGACGGAAATATCTTCTTCGTCTCAGCGATTGTATTGAAGTCAAAGGCAATGAATGTGAACTTCCTGTTCGCTCCATGCCTGCTTATCTCTTCCCTGAGAAAAGGCAGGATCTCCGGCCCGCATTTTATTTCAACAACAAGCTCTTTGCCTTCGGGGACTGTCTCTATCAGTTCGCTGAGCAATGGTAACTTCTCACCCTTGTACTCCGCGCCCTTGAAGGAACCAGCATCGAGGGTGCGTAAAACAGATGAACCTGTTTCCTTTATTAAATGATCAGTCCCTGTCGTGCGCAAGGTGTTTGCATCATGACAGACAATTATTTTGTTGTCAGCCGACAGGTGAATGTCGCACTCAACTGCATCGGCCTCCAGTTTCCAGGCGAGCCGGGCAGCCGCAACAGTGTTCTCGGGAGCCAGGTATGAAGCTCCCCTGTGGGCTATTGTTTCAACCCGCTCCGGCGGCACTCTTTTCATGAGTTCTTTTTTGATTATGCTTGTCCATATCGCGTAGCCGTCTTCATTCAGATGCAGCTTGTCCTTGATGAAAAGTTCCTCCCTGGGAGTGCCTGACGCACCGAGAAAGGCTGATGCGGTTCTTATATAATAAAGGTTTTCAGACTTCAGGCAAAAATCCTCAATAAGCTTCCCTGCTTCACTAATCTTGTCCCACACCTTCCAGCGTGCCGCGGAGGGAGTAACTGCAATCCAGAAGACCGGCGTGTCAGGATGGCTCTTTCTTATCTTCTTTACAATGTAGCGGAACAGACCTGCAACTTCCTCCGGGCTCTTGTCCTTGTCAGACCCTGTGATGTCATTGGCTATGAAAATAACTATGGCCCGGCACTTGTGAGGCGCAACAATTCTTTCGGTGTAAACTGTAAAATCGCTTAGCTTCGATCCCCCGAAGCCCCTTTGTATAACAGGATAGGGGGCCATGTCGCTTGCGAGTGTCGACCAAAGCCTGATGCTGGAGCTCCCCATGAAAAGAATTGAGCTGGCGGCATAGTACTCCGAGCTGTCGAGTTCCTCAAACCTGCTTATATCCTTTTCCCAGGCCTGAACCTCGGGGAGCGAACGATATTTTGCCGCCGGAGTGCATGACAGCACAGCCAGCAGGAGCGCCAGAAATAAATTCCTGCCCGTCATTCAGTTAAATATGTCAGTTCGAAGCTTTTGTAAGCGCGCTGTGCCTCATTCCATAAGTAAAATAGACTACAAGCCCGATTGCAAGCCATACACCCATTGTTATCCATGCGTAAATGTTAAGGAACAGGGTTACGCCAAGACAGGAGACTATCCCGAAAAGGGGCACCCACGGCATGAAGGGAGTCTTGAAAGGCCTTGGAGTGTCGGGCTGTTTCTTGCGGAGTACGAGTATCGCGAGACATACTGATGCAAACGCGAGGAGGGTTCCGAGAGAAACAAGTTTACTGAGAACGCCGATGGGGAATAAACCTGCAAGTACCATTGCAACAACACCAACTATTATTGTCGACATGTAAGGTGTCTTGAACTTCGGGTGCACTTTTGCAAAGATGGGGGGGAGAAGCCCGTCTTTCGACATTGTCATGAATATCCTGGGTTGTCCGAGGAGCATCACCAGTACTACTGAGCTAAGGCCGGCAACAGCACCTACCTTGATAAGAGGAGCGAGAAAATTCCTCGCAAAATTGCTGTTCATTGAGTCGACTCCAACTGCGATCGGGTCCGGAACACCAAGTTTCGTATATGATACGATTCCCGTGAGGACGAGAGCTACAAGGATGTAGAGTACAGTGCAAATCGCAAGTGAACCGAGTATACCGATAGGGAGGTCTCTCTGGGGGTTCTTCGACTCCTGGGCGGCAGTTGATACGGCATCAAAGCCTATATAGGCAAAGAAGATGACTGCAGCCCCGCGCAATATTCCGCTCACGCCGAAGGACCCGAAGTTGCCGGTGTTCTCAGGATTGAAGTGTTTCCAGTTGGCGGCGCTTATAAAACAGACTCCCGCAACAAGGAAAAT
>JALOMK010000200.1 GCA_025455505.1 Bacteroidales bacterium | reverse complement strand
CGGTCCTGCAGTCCTGCAAGTCACTTATTATATCAGCAGTTCTTCGCCTTTACGCCTCTATGCCATTACGCCATTACGCCTCTAGAAGAGGTAATTCAGTCCTATTGCAAATCCGATGTTCCCGTCCTGTTCGTTGAAGGCCTTGCCTATGTCAACTGCAATCACGAAATTCTGGTTCATTGCGAACATTATGCTCGCCCCGGCGCTCATGTGGAAGCTTTCAGTGTCGGGCTTGAAGTAATCGTGAAAGCTGTCTTCAGTGTATATAAGATTGATTATATCACTGTTATTAAATCTAGTCGAGAGATCCGATGGCATCGCAATGCTCTTGACAACTTTTCCTATATCGAAGAATCCGTTAAGTCCGAGATAGCAATCCTGGTTGAACAGTGTGAAATAGAATGGTTTCCAGCGTAGTTCAACGTTGCCGAGAATGAAGGCATCACCTATAACGCGGTTCCTGAGTACCCCGCGAAGAGTCTGTGATCCGCCGAGCCCCTCCGAGAAGGCCCCGGTGAGCATGGAAGTTATAAACTGCGACTGGTAGTAAAATGGAGTCGTTCCTGAAAGGGTTCCCTGGTATCCCAGCCTGTATACGAGTGAAAGATCATTCTCAACAAGGGTAAAGTATTGCCTGTGGGTTACATAAAGCTTCGAGAAACCCATGTCGTTTCCAAGGAAGTTGGGGGCTATTTCTATACCTGCCTCAGTCCAGAGTCCTTTCATCGGGTTCGGCCTGTTATCGCGGCTGTCATATGAGATCCCCGCCTTGACAGTGTTTACCCAGCCACCTTCAGCCTCAACGGAACTTATGATTCCCATGTCCTTGTAGAGCTCAAAAAGACCGGGTTGTTCACTTACCGGCGGTAAAAGCTCATCTTTTCCCTTATTCAGCCTGTCGATATCTACCGAAGCAGCCTCAAAATTCTGAAATGCAAATCCTGCGCTCCATTTGACATGCTCACCGGCAAGTCGCCCCTGGAAATCATTCTTGAACCTGAAATGGTTTCTTTCATACCTGTAAAACATTCTTGTCCTGTATTCGGTATTTTCGGGATCATCATCCATCCATTCCTTATTGAAGACGGCATCATAGCCGTTGTATCCGTAGAAGTGACTCGCCTGGTCAGGCAGATAACTTAGGTCTGTGGACATGTGCACACCCGGTATCAGCGTATTGGACTCATACATTATCCTGTATATCCCGCTGCCTTTGGTGAAACGCGACACTTCCATATATATATGATCGTTATAATCGGGGAATCTGCTGCCATCACCATAGTTGAAAAACTCAACAAGGGCACCGTACTGGAAGCCCAGGTCGGAATCAAATGTTATTGTAGGCAGGGCACCACCGAATTTCCACCCTGTTTTTATCTTTTTTTCTTTTTCCTGGGCCGCAACGGACAGGGAGAAAATGATAAGAAGGGCGAGCGATAAGCATTTTTTCATAGTCAGAGGTTTTGGTTCTTAATGATAAAGATAAAGAAAAATGAAAACAGAGAACTCTTTTTTCGATATTTGCTACCTTAGAACCTTAATTTTTCACGGGATGGCCGGAGGATTGCTCATAAGGAATATAGGCACACTTGTTCAGACTGACAGTGAACACTTTCTGAGCAGACGAGGAGAGGAAATGTCTGAGATCGGTACTCTGGATGATGCATACCTGTATGCAAGGGATGGGATAATTTCAGGTTTCGGCCCCATGCGCGACCTTGACGAAAGAACGATTAGCGCTGAATGCAGCGATCTGGAAGTGATTGATGCCGGCGGCAGTTTCGTCTTTCCATCTTTCTGTGATTCACACACTCATATAGTATATGCAGGAAGCCGTGAAAAAGAGTTCAGGGATAAGATCAGGGGCCTTTCCTACGAGGAGATAGCACGAAGGGGAGGGGGGATACTGAATTCTGCAAAGCTTCTTCATGACACTTCAGAAGATGAACTTTTCAGGCAGTCGGCTGAAAGAATCCGGGAGATAATAGGACTTGGTACAGGGGCGGTCGAGATAAAAAGCGGTTACGGGCTAAATACTGATGACGAGCTTAAGATGCTGAGAGTGATCAGGCGTATAAAAAATGAATTCCCCCTGGAAGTGAAGGCCACATTCCTTGGTGCACATGCAGTCCCGGAAGAGTTCCGGAATGACAGGGAACAATATATAGACGTTATAATCAATGAGATGATCCCCGTGGTGGCTGCGGAAGATCTTGCAGACTATATAGATGTATTCTGCGACAGGGGCTTCTTTACACCCGGTGAAACCGAAAGGATAGTCATGGCCGGCCTGAAGTACGGACTCCGTGCCAAGATTCACGCCAATGAGCTGGATTATTCGGGTGGCATACAGGTGGCAGTTAAGTACGGAGCTCTTTCAGCTGACCATCTCGAATGTACCGGCGAGGATGAAATTAAAGCTCTTCTCGGGAGCGAAACAATGCCGACACTGCTTCCTGGTTCGGCATTCTTCCTTGGCCTCAGGGAGCCACCCGCCCGGCGAATGATAGAGGCCGGGCTCCCGATAGCGCTTGCTTCCGACTATAATCCGGGTTCATCGCCCTCAGGCAATATGAAGCTTGTCATGTCGCTTGCATGCATTAAACTGAGGATGCTGCCCGAGGAGGTTCTAAATGCAGTTACAATAAACTCAGCCTGTGCAATGGGACTTTCTGAAACTCACGGATCGGTAGCTGTGGGGAAAACTGCCAATCTTTTCATTACAAAAGCAATGCCTTCATTTGAATTTATGCCATATGCTTTTGGCAGTGACCTGATAGATACAGTAATACTTAGGGGCAACATAATAAAAACGGTTTAAAGGCGAACGACTAACGGTGTAAAGGTATGCGGTATGAGGTATGCGGCAATGGATTCCCCTCCGCCGGAGGGGTCAGGGGTGGGTGATCCGGGGCATCAAGGCTTACTGGCATAAAGGTATCGGGGCGAAAGGGCAAATGACAAGGCATTTAATAATCTAACAAAAAACATGGACAGGAAAATAGTAGAATGTGTTCCCAATTTCAGCGAGGGCAGGGACATGGCAAAGATCAGGCAGATAACTGATGCCATAGAGTCAGTTGAAGGGGTGAAGCTTCTTGATGTTGATCCGGGGAAAGATACAAACAGGACTGTGGTTACTTTTGTGGGAGAGCCGGCAGCAGTTGCTGAAGCTGCCTTTTTATGTGTGAAAAGGGCAGCTGAGCTCATCGATATGTCGAAGCACCAGGGCGCTCACCCACGGATGGGAGCCACTGATGTGTGTCCTTTTGTGCCTGTTTCGGGAATTACAATGGAAGAGACGGCTGAACTTGCAAGAAGTGTGGCGGAACGGATAGGCAACGAACTGGGAATCCCGGTGTACTGTTACGAGAATGCGGCATTTTCAGAGCAAAGAAGAAACCTTGCCGACTGCAGGTCAGGTGAATATGAGGGACTGCGGAAGAAACTCGCCGATCCTTTGTGGAAACCCGATTTTGGTCCTGCAGAGTTTAATCCCTCTGCCGGTGCCACTGCAGTGGGCGCACGCGACTTCCTGGTGGCTTTCAATGTCAACCTCAATACGACTTCTACACGGAGGGCTAATGCAATCGCTTTCGATGTCAGGGAAAAAGGCCGTGTAGTGAAAAATGAAAATGGTGAGGAAGTCACGATTCCCGGAACACTTAAATCGGTCAAGGCAATCGGATGGTATATTAAAGAATACGGAATAGCACAGATTTCAATGAACCTGACGAACATCTCTGTGACTCCGGTCCACATGGCTTTTGATGAAGTATGCCGGAAGGCAGAATCCAGAGGTGTGAGGGTGACAGGTTCTGAACTCGTGGGGCTCATTCCTTTGAGGGCGCTCCTGGATGCCGGAAGGTATTTCCTGCTCAGGCAGGAGAGGTCAATAGGTGTTTCGGATGATGAACTTATTAAGATTGCCGTCAGGTCATTGGGACTTAACGACATACACCAGTTCAGGCCTGAAGAAAAGATTATCGAGTATGTTATGGGGTCGAAACAGCAGGGAAGGCTGGCCGGAATGACACTGTATGAATTCATGAACGAAACCGCATCTGAATCACCGGCCCCGGGAGGGGGGTCTGTATCAGCCTGCATTGGTGCATTCGGAGTTGCGCTCGGTACAATGGTTGCGAATCTCTCATCGCATAAAAGAGGCTGGGATGAAAGATGGAAGGAATTCTCTGACCAGGCTGCCATGGGCAGGGAGATACAGGCAGAACTCCTGAGGCTGGTTGACGAAGACACGGAGGCCTTTAACAGGATAATGGATGCATACGCCCTTCCGAAGGCCAGTGAGGCTGAAAAAAAGGCCCGAAGAGATGCATTAGGCGCTGCAACAAAGAATGCCATAATTGTCCCTTTCAGGGTAATCGAAACTGCATTTTCATCTTTCGGGCTGCTGAGATCAATGGTTAAAACCGGCAACCCGAATTCTGTCAGTGATGCTGGTGTAGGGGCCCTGGCTGTGAGGGCATGTATCAGGGGAGCCGCCCTTAATGTGCGGATCAACTTAGCTGGTTTTGCAGATAAGGTATTTTCTGAAGACTTACTTTCACGAACCCTTCAAATTGAAAAAAAGGCAGAAATTGAGGAAAGGGAAATCCTTCAGCTGGTTGAGGCAAAGATCAATGAAGGCTCTTAAGAGAATATCTTTGATTGTTCCGGGATATCGGTTCCCGGATTTTTGGCTTCCACGGGGCTTTTTTATACTTGATATTTGCTTGTCTGGAAGACGCCGCAATGACTGATTTCAATTCATTAGAAATAAATAGATATATTAGCGATGCGAATAATTACCTTTAAACCTAAACTATATCTTATGAAAAAAATCCTTACGCTTTTTTCACTGCTGCTTATGGCAACTTCAATTGCTCTGGGTCAGGTAGTGCAAGTAACCGGAACTGTGACAAGTTCTGAAGACGGGCTTCCGGTTCCCGGAGTCTCCGTTCTCGTAAAGGGCACAACTGTTGGTACAGTTACCCTTGTTGACGGGAAATACAGCCTCAGCGTTCCCTCAGGGGCGCAGAACCTTGTATTCACCTTTATCGGCTTCAAATCGCAGGAAATCGAGATAGGAGGAAGGACACGCATCGACGTTGTTATGGAGCAGGATATTTCCAAGCTCGACGAAGTTGTCGTAGTTGGTTACGGAACACAGAAGAAAAGAGAAGTTACCGGTGCTATATCGACGGTTAAGGGAGAGGCCCTCGCCTCGCTCGCAACGCCAAGTTTCGATGCACAGCTTGCAGGCCGCTCAGCTGGTGTGCAGGTCACAACACAGACGGGTGTGCTTGGTGAAACTCCAAGGATGAGGATCAGGGGCGTCGGATCAATATCATCAGGCACCTATCCGCTCGTAGTAGTTGACGGT
>JALOMK010000199.1 GCA_025455505.1 Bacteroidales bacterium | reverse complement strand
TAGGATATTATGGCAAGAGGCAAAAATAGGAATTTTTAAATTGAATCGAAGTGCGGCCCAGTTGTTATTGGATATTAAAAAGAACTATATTTAAAGCTTCCAAAACTTTAAATCAATAATGAAAAAACTCTTTCTGACACAGCTTGCTGCATTTGCAATCGTGGTTTCGGGTCATGCACAGGAAATCAAATCACCGGGAGAATTCCTGGGATATGATCCCGGAACCCAGTTCACTTATCATCACAAGGCAATAGAATATGTAAAATATGTAGCTGAAAAGTCGCCTCTTGCCACTTATTATGAATACGGAACAACTTACGAAGGGAGGCCGTTAGCCGTCTGTTTCGTTTCGTCGGCGGAAAACCTTGCAAAACTCGAGGAATACCGGAAAAACAACCTCATCAAAACAGGACTGCTGAAAGGAGAATTCACCGGCAGGCAGCTTCCATTCATATGGCTTGCGTACAATGTTCACGGTAATGAAGCCGTGGGAATGGAAGCAGCCCTGAAAACGCTGTATACTCTTGTCGCAGGAAAGTATGACGGAGTGTCAGAATATTTGAAGGAATGCATAGTTGTCATCGATCCCTGCCAGAATCCCGACGGACATGAGCTCTACACTCACCGCTACAGGAGCTCAATGAACCTGCTCATGAATCCAGATCCAAATTCATACGAGCATAACCAGGGATGGCCCGGTGCCAGGTCGAATCATTACATGTTCGACCTCAACCGCGACTGGACCTGGCAGACGCAGGCAGAGACAAGACAGAGGCTAAAACTTTACAGGGACTATATGCCACAGGTTCATGCGGATTTCCATGAAATGGGTCCGGAATCAACCTACTTCTTTGCACCCGGAGCCGATCCGTGGCACGACGTAATAACACCGTGGCAGCATGAATTCCATAAGTTGACCGGATCAGGAAATGCAAGCCTTTTCAACGAGAAGTACAGGCTTTATTTTACAAAGGAGAATTTTGACCTGTTCTACCCGAGTTATGGCGATACATGGCCCCTCTTCAACGGCGCCATGGGCTTTACTTACGAACAGTCGGGAGGAGGAGGCTCTGGTCTTGCGATGAAACTTGAATCTGGCGACACTCTGACACTGAAAGAAAGGATCGACGGCCATTTCCTGTCGTCGATGGCAACGGTAAAAGTAGCCTGGCAGAACCGCGAAAAGCTTGTTTCACAATTCAATTCGTACTTTGCTGAAGCTGAAAAGAACCCTGCATTCCAGTACAAATCGATTATAATCAAAGGCACTAATGAGAAATCGAATCTCAGGGGGCTGACAGATGTTTTCGAAGTAAACCAGATAAGGTATTCATATGCCGGCGGGGCCGGGAAAAAGTACAAGGGTTTCGATTACCTTGCCAACAAGGACGGGGAGGTGACGATTGAGAAGGGCGACATCCTGGTAAGCGCATACCAGCCGCAGTCGAGGTTCATACAAGTGCTTTTCGAACCCGACAGCCGTACAAAGGATTCTATAAGCTACGATCTTACAGCCTGGTCCCTTCCCTACGTCTTCAACCTTAAAGCTTATGCACTAACAGAAAGGGTTGCTTCTGACACAGGAAATGTCAGGATAGCCATTTCTAAAAATGACAGGACTTCCGACAAGCCTTATGCCTATGTTGCCGATTTCAGCGGATTCGATGAGCTCAGGTTCATGGCAGCCGCATACAGGAAGGAAATCAAACTCAGGTATGCGCTGAAGCCTTTTACCCTGAACGGATCCTCCTTCAGGAGAGGGAGCATAATTATTGCAAGAGGCGACAACAAATATTTCAAAGGCGACCTCGACCGTGCCCTTACAGAGGCTGCAAATGAATGCGGAGTCAAACTTGTACCGGCCTCCACGGGACTTGTCGACAGCGGCAAGGATTTCGGATCGGGCTATTCACCGCTTCTGAAAAAGAAAAATATCGCCCTCCTTTGCGGCGAAGGCACCTCCTCCTCGTCTGTCGGCGAGATGTGGTATTTCTTTGAAAAAGAACTGAATTATCCTGTTACGCTTATCAGGCTCAGCGAGGCCAAAGATGCCGACCTTGGAGAATATGACGTACTCATTCTCACATCAGGTCCCTACACAGGTCTGAAAGACACTATAATAGACTATGTAAAAAGAGGCGGGCGGGTAATTGCCCTCGAGAATTCCCTGGCTCTCTTCGCTTCGGACAAAACCACGGCGCTCGGGAAGGCAATTGAAACAAGGACCGCCGAGCTCAAGGCAGCCGAGAAGAAAATAAAAAGCGACGACACGAGCTATCTAAGGAAATATGAACTGAATATCGAGAGAAGATACTCTCTCTCGGAACGATCGGCAGGATCAATATACAGGGTAAAGATCGATGACACGAATCCTTATGCCTTCGGTCTGGGAAAAGAATGGTTCATAATGAAACGCAGCGCAGGCTATCCATTCCTTGCCACAGGAAATAATATCGGATATATTCTCGAAAAAGAACCACTTGCAGGGTTTGCCGGCTTCAAGTACAAGGATAAAATAAAGAATACACTTGTGATAGGCTCCGAACAGCTTGGCTCCGGAGAAGTAATCTACATAACGGACAATCCATACTTCAGGGCCTTCTGGAAAAGCGGACGTACGCTGCTGGGCAATGCGGTGCTGAGGTAAAAACCGAAGCCGGACATACTCTATACTTTTTCCAAATTTCAGGCAAAAAACTGAAGAGTCGCCTGGTTAACACAACAAACGGGACTAACCCTTTTGTTAACTAATTTAGATTTATTTTAAATTATTGTTATTTTTTTCACATTGTTATTTTATTAACAGTAAATATATTACTTTTGTCGTGTGTTTAATGCCTTTCCAATTCAACTCATAGGCTAAACACTTGTTAGTGTATTTATTGCGATTGAAATGACAATAGGCGAATTAACAGGATTGATAGACGGGAAGATAATCTGCTGCGAGGAAAAAAGGTCAGAACTTGTTGAACATGCCTTTGCCTCAGATCTGATGAGCGATGTTCTTACAGTTGAAAAGGAGAACCTCGTCCTTATCACCGGGCTTGCCAACCTTCAGGTAATACGGACAGCTGAAATGGCTGAAATAGGCTGCATAGTTTTCGGACGCGACAAAAAGGTGGGCGCCGACATTATTGACCTTGCAAAGCAAAACAACATGGTGCTTGTTGAAAGTCCCCATTCAGTCTTCCATATATCAGGTGAGCTGTACAAGGCTGGTTTGAAATCAATATACTGATCATGCAGTTCAGTCACAAAATAGCAGGTGGTGATTTTTCGAGGGCCGGACATGCTGCAAGTTCGGTTAAAAGAGTATTGCGGGAGCTCAATATCGACCCAATTGTATCAAAACATGTCGTGATAGGCCTTTATGAAGCAGAAGTTAATGTGGTGGCCCACGCATGGTCGGGAACCGTTGATGTCGACATTGACGGCACAAGGGTAAAGATAACAATCACTGATAAGGGGCCTGGCATCGAGGACATAGAAAGGGCTATGGAGGAAGGATATTCAACTGCTTCTGCGGAGGTAAGGGAAATGGGCTTCGGCGCCGGGCTTGGACTTTCAAACATGAAAAAGAACAGCGATTCATTTGTAATCGAGAGCATTCCCGGTGAAGGCACAAAGGTTGAACTTGTAAATTACCTTGGACGGCATAAGGTGCCGTCAAGCATAAAGAACACCCTCAAAGCCGGAAGAACAGCAACATCATATGGCAGTAATAAAACAGGAATATAATGATAAATGCAGGTGAACTGTCCAGGGAACTGGAGCTTGAAATAATCTCCGGATCCGGCGGACTTGAAACAGAAGTACTGGGAGGCTATGTGTCAGACCTGCTCAGCGACGTGATCGGCAACGCCGAAAGAGGAGCGGCCTGGATAACAATCCAGACTCACCTTAACACGATAGCTGTTGCATCGCTCAGGGAGCTGTCAGCAATTATTATTGCAGGCGGCCACCAGCCCGAGAGTGCAGCTATCGACAGGAGCAACATTGAAAACATCCCATTGCTGACAAGCAGGCAGGACGCATTCACTGTTGCAGGAAGGTTGTTTAACCTGCTTAACAGGGAATGAAACTTTTCAGGGCTGATCTTCATATTCACACAGTGTTGTCTCCCTGCGGAGACCTGGAGATGAGTCCGTCAGAAATAGTAAAAAATGCCCTGCGAAAGGGGCTTGATATTATCGGTATAACCGATCATAATGCAACCGGCAATGCAAAAATTACAAAGGAGATTGGTGAAAGAAACGGCCTGTTTGTGTTATGCGGCGCCGAATTAAGCACGAGCGAAGAAGTACATTGCCTTGCGTTCTTTGAAAATACTGATGCACTCGACAGGCTCCAGGATTATATCGATATGAACCTGCCATTCGTGAAGAACATAAGTTCTCTGTTCGGTTATCAGCTTGAAGTGGATGAGAATGAGATAATAACACGTGAAGAAGACAGGCTGCTAACAAGCGCGCTTCTGGCAAAACTGAGCGACGTACAACTTTTCATTCATTCACTCGGCGGCCTCTTCATTCCGGCACATGCAGACAGGCTCAGGAACAGCATCTACAGCCAGCTGGGGATGCTCCCCGGCGGTCTTGATGCCGACGCTGTTGAATTAAGCAGGAACTGCAAAACAACAAATTTCCTCAGCAGTCATCCCGAACTTAAGCCCTTTACACTTATAAGGTCGTCGGATTCCCATTGTCCCGGCGACATAGGAACAGCATCAACTGAATTCATGATTGAAAAACCATGTTTCGATGAGATCAGGATGGCGCTTCGGGGAATTAACGGCAGATATGTTGAAAGAATATGAAAGCACTGGCACTTAACATACTCGACATTGTGCAGAACTCAATAAGAGCTGAAGCTTCTGAAATCGGGATAGAAGTTAACGAGTCGGTGCTTGCAGACAGCCTTTCTATAACCGTGAGCGATAACG
>JALOMK010000198.1 GCA_025455505.1 Bacteroidales bacterium | reverse complement strand
CAAAGAGTTGTCCCGACTATGAAAACGGGTGATGAAACATCCCAGGCTGTATATCCCCTTGCTTCAAATGTATTCCTGATCCCGCCGCTGGGAAAGCTTGAGGCGTCAGGCTCTGACTGAACGAGGACTTCACCTGAAAATTTCTCAATGAGCCTGCCGCCATCACCCCACTCCACGAACCCGTCATGCTTTTCGGCCGTGCCATCGGTAAGGGGATGGAACCAGTGGGTATAATGAGTGGCTCCCTTGCTGAGAGCCCAGGCTTTAAGGCCCGTGGCGACCTGCTCGGCTTCCAGCCTTGTCAGGGATTTACCTTCATTGATTGCACGCTTTACCTGCTTGTAAGCTTCGCGTGACAGGTAATGTTCCATTTTCGGCAGATCAAAAACATTCTCCCCGAAAAAATCAGAAACTTTCCTGTTGTGGTTTGAGGGCTCAACTATGTCCCGGTGGAACACCTCCCTTAGTGCGCTAAATCTTAATTCTGCCATTTTTTTAGGTTTATTGTGCAATAATATTGCTTTTTTTGATATCAACCCCCGGTTTTTAAATGTTTTTTTAATTTTTTTATGCATATTTTCACAAATACCCCCTATTTTTCATACTCATTTATACTTTTCTTCATTTTTTAAGTTATGATTCGCTCAAAAAAGTCAGTTTAATCAGAGGCGCTTCAGGGGATAATTCTTTGTACTTTGTCAGCTATGATTCCCCTGTAAGCTTCCTGTGGCGCCTGAACCAAAGTAATTTGTCCGCATCCTCTGGTTTAATGATTTTTTGTTATATTTGTCGCCTGTATTTTAAAAGCATTAAAACATTTAATTTTTAATAGAATATTTCATGTCAACAATTCAGTTTTTACGTGAGAAGGCAGGTGTTCTGGTTGCAGGTGTAATAGGTCTTTCGCTCTTGCTGTTTGTAGTAAGCGATTTCTTCGGGAACGGCAGGGCTCAGAGATTGCAGGCCAGGAAATATTATGAGCTGGGTGAAATAGACGGACAGACGGTTTCGTACCAGGATTATGAGCTTCGTCTTCAGAACCTGCTTGAGATTTACAAGTTGTCGGGCAGGACAAACATAGATGAGGCAACCTCTGAGTCGCTGAGGGAACAGACATGGCAGCAGATGGTAAGGGAAAAAATACTTGATTCACAATATGATAAACTTGGCATAGGTGTCAGCACCGAAGAAGTTGACGAGCTTGTACTCGGAAACAGCCCGCATCCCATTGTTCAGCAGCTTTTCGCTGACCAGCAGACGGGTATGCTCAATAAATCATTCCTCGTTAACTTCCTCAAGCAGATAGAAGTTGATGAGACTGCCAGGACATACTGGCTCTTCTTCGAAAATGAGATTGTGAACGACAGGATGAATACAAAATACAACACCCTTGTCGCAAAAGGTCTTTATGTAACATCAAAGCAGGCTGAATTCGACCAGGCCCTTTCAGCCAGCACTGTCGACTTCAGTTTCATCCAGAAGAATTACTCACTCATACCCGACTCTTCAGTGACTGTTTCGAAGAGTGAGATAGAAACATACTACAATGATCACAAACAGAGCTACAAAAGGACTGCACTGAGGGACATTGAGTATGTGACTTTCGATGTTGTGCCCTCAGAGGATGATATCAAACAGGCAGAGACATGGATTCGCAACAACGTCAGCGAGTTTGCGGCTGCCGAAAATCCTGCAGAATTTATTAATCGTACTGCCGACACGAGGCACATAGGATTCTATATGCCTCTGAGCATGGTTCCTGAAAACCTCAGGGACTTCGTGCAGAAGGAAGACACAAGGGAAGTATTCGGTCCCTATGTTGAGGACGGCATATACAAGGCAGCCAGGCTTATAGCCGTTGCCAGCAGGCCCGATTCGGTACGTGCCCGACATATTCTTATTGCAAGCGGTCAGACAAGGACCCTTGAAGATGCCCGCAAGCTTGCCGACAGCCTCAAGACCCTTCTCAGGAACGGGGCAAAATTCGAAGCTCTCGCGCTGACAAATTCGGATGATCCCGGATCGCAGCAACTGGGAGGCGACCTTGGCTGGTTTCCGGAGGGGAGGATGGTGGTTCCCTTCAACAACGCTTGTTTTGAGGCGCGGAAAGGTGAAATCGTATCAGTTGAAACAACTTTCGGCATTCACATAATCGAAGTACTCGACAGGTCGAAGGAAAGCAGGAAATATGATATTGGCTATCTCGACAGGAAGATTCTTCCAAGCACACTTACAAACCAGAGTTTCTTCAGCGATGCCAGCCAGTTTGCAGCAAATAACGACAGCTATGAGAAATTCATCAAAGCCATAGCCGAGAAGGGACTGAATAAAAGAACAGCTTCAGACATCGCTCCAAACCAGAAGACACTTCCGGGGCTTGAAAGCCCGAGAGGCCTGATAATTTCACTTTACCAGGCAGAAGAGGGCAAGATAATCCTCGATCCTACCGAGCAGGCTGTTTTCGAAGTTGGCGACAAATATGTTGTTGGCTACTGCACAAGGGTTCAGGAAGAAGGAATTGCAGATGTTGAGGATGTTGAGAACGACATCAGGTTTGAGCTCATAAGGAAGAAGAAAGCCGGGATTATTGCAGCCGAATTCAGCAAGAATACAGGCGACGGAAAAAGCCTTGATGATATTGCAGCGGCTATGGGGCTCACAGTACAGGAAGCCACACAGGTAAACTTCAGGTCATTCACTGTTGCCGGCGTTGGCACCGAACCTGCTCTAATTGCTGCTGCCTCTGTTGCGAAACAGGGAGCTGTAACCGGTCCCGTGGAAGGCATCAACGGGGTCTACATGCTTTCAGCCAACAGTATTTCACCTTCACAGGGTGAAGACCTGAGCATGCTGAAGGAAAGGCTTGGCGCCACCTTCCAGATGAGGGGCAGCTATGAAGCCTATGAGGCTCTTCGCAAAGACGCCAACATAGTAGACAAGAGGTACAAATTCTATTAACAGGAAGATTCACTTGTTGAAGCGATCCAGAATATCAGGGTCGCTCATTTCCCTTGACAGGCCCTGAAGTGCTTCAAGCGGTACGTCATAGACGTCGAGTAGCATCAGTCCGTCGAGGCAGTAATTGAATTCCGGGTCTATATTAAAAGCAAGTATCCTTCCGTTCAGCTCCAGGTATTTCTTCAACAGGACCGGGAACCTGTTCCCGGGTTCAGAATCGGTGATTATTTTTTCAATTTTCCCAAGGTCATTCCCGGCTGCATCGATTATTACGCTCATATCGGCTGAACCAGTGTTTTTAACTGTGAATTCCATTCTTGGCGATATCATATCTGCCAGGTCATTGCGCATGTAGTTCCGCCGGAAGAATTCGACAATCAGGCTCTTCGAAAACTGTGAAAAGTCATTGCTTATGCTCACAGGCCCGAGGAGGTACCTGTATTCCGTATTCCGCAGCAGGAAGACCATTATTCCCTTCCATAGCAGGAACAGGGGAATTGCTTTCCTCTGGTATTCAACAGTAATGAATGACCTTCCCAGTTCTAAAGACTGCCACAGGTACTGATGAAAGTCCTTTTTCATCCTGAAAAGGGAACTTACATAGAACCCGCCTGCACCGTAGAGTGACATTATTTCATTTCCCTTTCCAAGCCTGTACGCGCCCACCAGGCGCTTTATCTCTGTGTCCCAGATGAAAAGGTGGTAAAAATAGAAATCATAGCCGTCGATATCGACGCTTTTGTTGGTTCCCTCCCCGGCATTCCTGAATGTGACTTCCCTGAGGCGTCCTATTTCGTTAAAGATATTCGGTATTGCAGATGCAGGGGCGCAGACAGCATAGTAATTCTTAGTTGAGAACAGGCCGTACTCTTCTTTGACTGACTCAAATTCGGCAGCTAGTATATCATTATCTACAGGGTCGGCAATCGGTTCCGGTTTTGGTTTTCGTCTGAGTGTTATGTAGTCGAAGTATTTCTTCACCTCAATAGCGGACCCGAGGGAATAGATCCTGGCCCTGAGATATCTGCCGAACTGTTCTGTGTCGCAGAATGCCTGCTGCTCATTTACTGTCAGGGGAGAGCCCAGTCTGACCCTGATGACCCTGTTTTTTTTCTTAAGTATCTCTGAAGGGAGTTTTGAGGTGCGAAGAAGTGGATGAATCATACCCATTATGTAGTGCATCCTGGGCATTGTTGCATGGAAGTAGACCGGAATCACCGGAACGCCGGCGTTTTTGATGAATTTCACAGCCGGGATCTGCCATACGCCGTCCACAATTATTTTTGATACTTCCCATTGAGCCGACTGCTCGCCGGTGGGAAAGATTGCGACGGGGTGACCGTCCCTGAGATAGTTTATTGCTTCCTTAATGCCTGAGAGCGAGGATTTGCCCTTATCCTTCGATTCGTAAGTATTTACGGGTATTATAAGCTCTTTAAGCGGGTCGATAGAATGGAGCAGGTAACTTGCAAAGATGCGCAGGTCGCTTCTCCTCTCTGATACAAGCTTGAGCAGGATCATGGAGTCAATGCCCCTGTAAGGATGGTTAGCGACTAGTATGAAAGGGCCTTTCTCAGGTATGTTCCTGAGATCGTCGCTATTCACTTCAATTTTGAGGTCGAGGTGATCGAGAAGCGAGTTAACTATTGCCACGGGGCTTTTAACAGGAAACTCGGTATAGGCCTGGTTAAGGATGTTATATTTGAAAATCTTCAGCAAGGTATCGGCAATAATCGGTCCCTCAGGTACTTTGAGTGAATTATGGTCTTGCGGTTCCTTATTGCTGAATATTTTCATCGTTACAGGGCTGCTGCCAAAGATACATTTTTATCAGGCCCGCCCGGTTTACCCGGTTCAGAATTTTAATATGGCTTCCCTAAACTCCTGCTTCATCGGTTAGCGAGCCGCGGTGTCACCGGTTCGTACCCTCCGGCTTCAGGCGGTACAGGTTTCTGATAATGCTCCCGTACCTTCCGGCTTCAGCCGGTACAGGTTTCTGATA